>JBGVCY010000091.1:0-3850 GCA_045119135.1 Eubacteriales bacterium
CCGCGGCATGAGGGATTCAGAACCATACGACAGGCAAGCCTGTCGTTGGAAGATTTCCTCAAAATCTTCAGCGCCCGTTGCTATCAACAAATCTTCCACGGGGCTTCTCACCCTCCCCGTCCCGTGGCACAAAAAAGAGCCACCCGAAGGTGACTCTTTTTTGTGGCGCGGCATGAGGGATTCGAACCCCCGACCTACTGGTTCGTAGCCAGGCACTCTATCCGGCTGAGCTAATGCCGCATATACCCCTTTCGGCGTACCCATATATATTATCACAAGCATTTTCGTTTGTCAAGAGGGTTTTGAAAAGTTTTTGATAGTTTTTTTCGCATACCCCTCACACGTGCGGTCATACTAAACAGGTAACTTCTTCTGACAAGCGAGGTGATGATATGCAAGAACGGTCTGCGGGGGTTAGAGCCTTGGCGCTTCTGGTGGTAACGCTTGCGGTCTATCTGCTGCTTTGGCAGGTGCTGTCCGCTTATTTTCAATTTCCCGTCTATTATTACGGGCGACTGATCGAGCTGCTTGCCACCCTCTTATTTGCCGCGCTTGCCGTCAGCACGCCGATGAAATTTGAGGAAATGGGCATTGTAACCTCACGGCGAACGCTCTTTCGCTCGCTGGCGCTGGGCGGTGCGGTGGCGCTGTTCGCGGTAGCACTCTTTGCGCTGATGGGGAGCTTGCAGGGCAATTCCCCTCTCTTTTTGTGGCACGTTCGGGGGGATATTTCGCGCATCACCTATTTTGCGGTCGCCCCGTTTCAAGAAGTTCTTGCCAAAAGTGTCATGCTGTATAGCCTTGAGCTATGCTTTGACCGCCGTCACCCCCATCTTGCCAATCTGTTAGCGGCGCTGGTGTTCGGCGCCTTCCACGTGGTTTACGGCATCAGAATGATGCTGCTTGCTATGGCACTCTCCTTCATCACGGGTATGATTTTCCTGCGCCATCGCTCGGTATGGGGATGTGCCGTCGCGCACTTTTCACTCGGCTTTTTCCCCGTTTGCTTCGGGCTTGCATAGTCCTTTGCTTTGTGCTATAATGGGATTAGCTTCAGGAGAGGAGATCGCGTATGGCACAAGCAAAAAAGGTGGTTTCGGGCAACTGCGACACCTGCGAATTTTACGACTTTGACGAATATACCGAAGAATATTATTGCACCGCAAAGCTGGACGAGGACGATATGGTACGCTTTCTCGGCTACCGCACGGCAAACTGCCCCTATTACCGCTACTACGACGAATACAAAAGCGTACACAAGCAGATATAAAATCACAAAAAAGACGGTACGTATGCCGTCTTTTTTGTTTTTAGAAGGTATAGCTTCCCACCCGCGAAACTCTTTTATAATTTTTTCTTGACATAAAATGCTATTTATGATAAAATAACCTATATTTATTTTTTAGGAGAAAAACATGAAAAATCCTCAGATCTTCATCGTGATGATTCTTTACATGTGCGTTGTTATCGGCATTGGCCTTTACTTCTACAAGCGCGCACAGAAGAATTCTGAAAACTACTTCCTTGGCGGACGCTCGCTCGGTCCTTGGGTCGCGGCTATGAGCGCCGAGGCTTCGGATATGAGCGGCTGGCTTTTGATGGGTCTGCCCGGCGTGGCATATTGGTGCGGTCTTGCCGATGCCTTCTGGACCGCTGTCGGTCTTGCCATCGGTACTTACATCAACTGGCTAATCGTGGCAAAGCGACTGCGCAACTATTCCCAGATCGCAGGCAACTCGATCACCATTCCCGACTTCTTCAGCAACCGTTTTAAAGAAAAGAAAAAGATCGTGCTTGGCATTTCGGCACTCTTTATTCTGATCTTCTTCACCGTTTACGCATCCAGCTGCTTCGTAACAGTGGGCAAGCTCTTTAACACTCTGTTTGGTTTTGACTACCACGTCACCCTGATCATCGGCGCGCTCTTCGTGGTTGCCTATACGCTGATCGGCGGCTTCCTTGCAGAAAGCGTATCCGACTTTATGCAGGCTGTAGTGATGATTACCGCGCTTGTGGTAATGATCGTTGTCGGTGTGGTCAACGCAGGCGGCTTTGGCGCTGTGCTGGAAAACTCGAAAAACTTTGACGGCTTCCTTGATCTTTTCCATATGGCTACGCCCGTGACCGATGCCAACGGTGTGCAGCAGGCGGTCGGTAACACGCCCCTGTTTGGCGCTGCAAGCGATTACGGATTTTTGAAGATCCTTTCGATGCTTGCTTGGGGTCTTGGCTACTTCGGCGTTCCGCAGGTGCTTCTGCGCTTTATGGCAATCCGCCGCGCAGGTGAGATCAAGCGTTCGCGCATCATTGCAAGCGTTTGGTGTATCATTTCTCTTGCCGCCGCCGTTATGATCGGTATCATCGGCAGAACCCTGCTTCCCGTTGATGCGGCACTTTCTACCGCCAGCGGCGCCGAAAGCATTCTGATCGTGATGTCCACCAGCTACCTGCCCCTGATTGTTGCAGGTCTTATTATGGCAGGCATTCTTGCCGCAACCATCTCCTCCTCTGACTCGTATCTGCTGATCGCCTCCTCCTCGGTTTCGGTCAACATCTTCAAGGGGATCATCAAAAAGGAAAAGACCACCGACAAAGAGGTGATGTGGCTCTCCCGCATCGTGCTGGTGCTGATCGCCGCCATCGGCGTGATCATCGCTTGGAAGGAGGATAGCATCATCTTCAGCCTGGTATCCTTTGCTTGGGCAGGCTTCGGCGCTACCTTCGGTCCCATTATGCTGTTCTCGCTGTTCTGGAAGAGAACCACCCGTGCAGGCGCTATCGCAGGCATGATTACCGGCGGTGTCAGTGTGTTCATCTGGAAGCTGGTGCTGAACAAGTTCCTCTCCGCCAGCGTTCCCTTCTTCGGTCTTTACGAGCTGCTTCCCGCATTCATTCTTTCCGCTATCGCAATTGTTATCGGATCGCTGCTCTCCAAGGAGCCCGACGGCGAAATCGTTGACGAATTTGAAAAGGCAAAGCGCGGCGAGATTGAGGAAATCGCTAACGCATAAAACAGAAAAAAGCACAGGATCAACATCCTGTGCTTTTTTGTATGTCCTTACACGCGCGGGAAATCCTGTTCCGCCTTGTCGATCATCTGGTTGATCTCGTTCTGCACCAAGGCGATCACTACGATCGGGATGATCGCGCCCAGCACGATCCAAAGAATCTTGTTGTCGCTCTTCGGCATACCGTGCATTTCCTTGATGGCATTCAGATTATCATCGGCATCAAGACCGAGCAACGCGCCGCCAACATTGCTGTAAAACAGCATCAGCAGCACCGTCAGCACGGGCGGAATGCGCGTGACCTTGCCCTGCTCTTGCATCGCCTTACAGGTAACCCAGGTCCACCACACGCCGTAAATGCCACAGGTGATAATCGTCAGCAGTACAACGCTTACAACACTTCTTTTCGTCAGCATCCAAAGCACCTCACTTTCACAAGTTCAGTATAGCAAGAAAGAAAAAACTTGTCAATAACAAGAAAAAAGAAAGTCGAAAAATCGACTTTCTTTTTTCTTGTTTAGTTGGTGTGCGTGATGCCGCGCTTGCGGTCAATCAGGCGGTGTACGAATTTCACCAGCTCGACCAAGGGAATAATGCAGAAGCCAAGCGCCATTGCGATCAGGTATTCCTGCCAGCCGATGCCGACCATGCTGAAGACCTGTGCGATTGGATCGATAAGAACGACAACAGAAGTGAGGATCAGCGAAAGAATACCTGCGCCCCACAGCCACTTGTTCTGACCCTTCAGGGTGAAGATCGAGCCGCGCAGCGAGCGCATGTTGAAGGAATGGAAAACCTCGCACATCGCAAGCGTCAGGAACGCCATGGTGGTGCCGTGCACA
>JBGVCY010000092.1:0-16366 GCA_045119135.1 Eubacteriales bacterium
CCTTGCTTGCCTGGGCACACCGCATCGTTGACAATCTTCAGTAAGAAAAAGCCGAACGGATTTTCCGTTCGGCTTTTTCTTATTCCTGATAAAATTGAGAAACAGGGGTAATAATGGGCTTCCCGTCACGGTCAAGCAGCGGCGTAAGACCGCCTGCATAACCGCTTGCGTGAAACAGATAATTCACGCCTGTTTCGCGGTCAACCCAGATCTGTGTACCGCCAAGCTCCTGCGAATAGGTTTTGATAAAACGCTTCTCTTTTGCCACATTAGCTCCTTCCAAACAGCTGATTCTTCTCACGCAATGCGGCACGATCGATTGAGAACAGCTGTTCACGTGTTAATCGATAACTCCAATTTCCTTTGGCACGGCCCGGTATATTCATACGGGTATCAGCACCAAAGCCCAGAATATCCTGAATCGGAAAGATCACAAGGCCCGCGTGGCTTTGCAGCATGGTACGAAGAATCGCCTCATAACCATTATCCCAGTTTTCATCCGTATAACCGCAATAGGAAAGCATGCGGCGGCGATTCCCTTCTTCCATTTCCCACACGTACCCAAGCAACGTATTGTTATCGTGTGTGCCCGTGTACGCGACTGCATTATGCTCATATGTATGGGGTAAATGTGGCGAGCAGGGGTCGCCAAGAAAAGCAAATTGGAACACACGCATACCGGGCAGACCGCTTTTATCAAGCAGGGCTCTCACAGCAGGCGTGATATCGCCAAGGTCCTCGGCAATGATCAGACGGTTGCCTGCAACCTCTTTCATGGCGCGTACAAACGCCATCCCAGGGCCCTTGCGGAATTTACCCTCGCGTGCAGTCTTGGCACCGGCGGGCACGCTCCAATAGGATTCAATGCCGCGGAAATGATCGATGCGGACACCGTCAAACAGTTCCAGCGTGTACTCCATACGCTCGCGCCACCAGGCAAAGCCGTTGGCTTTCATCTTATCCCAACGGTAAAGCGGATTGCCCCACAGCTGACCGTCCTTAGCAAAATAATCGGGCGGAACGCCTGCAACCGATGCGGGATATCCCTTTTTATCTAGTTGAAACTCATTTTGATTGAAATACACATCAGCGCTGTCAGCGGCAACGTAGATCGGCATATCCCCGATCAAGCGCACGCCGCGGGTGTTGGCGTATGCTTTGACCGTTGCCCATTGGCGGCAGAATTGGTATTGTGTAAAGTAATAGTAAAAAAGATTCTCCTCGTCAAAGGCAATGGTTTCCCATTCCTGCCAGGGCTTGCCACCGTTGGCATCCTTTAGAGCAAGAAAACGGCACGCCTCGGCAAGGCGGGGCTTTTCTTCCATAAATGCAAGGATCTCTTCCCCGTTACCCGCGCGACTTGCCGCGCGGCGCAACAGCTTCTCGCGCTCGGCGAACAGTCGCTCACTTTCGGTAGCATACGGTGTTTTTTGCTTTGCCGCTGCAAGCTCCTCTTTTGTGATCAGTCCTTCTTCTGCCAGCGTGGGGAGATCGATAAAATAGGGATTGCCCGCAAAGGCAGAAACCGATTTATAAGGCGAATTGCAATCATCGGGAATGCAGAACGGTAACACCTGCCAATAGGAATAGCCCGATTCCGCCAGAAAATCGACAAATTCAAGGGCAGGCTTACCAAAGGAGCCGATTGAATAGTCGCCGTGAAGCGAAGAAATGTGCAATAAAATTCCGCTTGCGCGGCGATCAATGACAGGCATACCAATTCTCCCCTTCTCCAACTCCCACCGAAAGTGCAACCTTCAGTGTTACGGCATTTTCCATTTCACGTACCAGGATCTCACGCGCGGCTGCGGCATCTTTGCGACTTGCTTCAACGATCAATTCGTCGTGTACCTGCAACACAAGGCGTGCATCAAGCCCCGATTCCTGCAGGGCGCGATGCGTGCGGATCATTGCGATCTTGATGATATCGGCGGCGGTTCCCTGAATCGGGCTGTTCATTGCCACACGTTCGCCGAAATGCTGCATGTTTTTATTTTGCATTTTCAACTCGGGAATATAGCGACGACGACCCAGCATAGTGGTTACATAGCCATTTTCCTTCGCGGTCTCGATCACGTTTTTCAGATACGCATCGATGCCGGGATATGCGGCAAAGTATCCCGCAATATATTCCTTCGCCTTTGCCTGCGAAATCTTCAGATCCTCGGAAAGGCTGAAGGCACCCATACCGTAAAGGATGCCAAAGTTGACCGCCTTTGCACGTTTGCGCAGATCGGGGGTGACATTTTCTTTCGCCACGCCAAAGACGTTTGCGGCGGTGGCGGTGTGGATATCCTCACCCGTTGCGAAGGACTCCAGCATTGCCGCATCATCGGCAAGCGCCGCCAGCAATCGAAGCTCAATTTGCGAGTAGTCTGCATCAATAAGCAAATAATTGCCGCTTTTTGGAATAAAATAGCGCCTTAATTCCTTGCCCATATCGGTGCGAATCGGAATGTTTTGCAGATTCGGTTCGGCGGAAGAAAGTCGTCCCGTTGCAGTTCCCGTTTGCTTGAAAACGGTGTGGATACGACCGTCACCGTCGATCTGCTTCAGCAGTCCTTCGGCATAGGTACTGTTCAGCTTTGCAACCTGTCTGTAATCCAAAATCTCTTCGATGATGGGGTGGTAAGGCTTCAGCTTTTCCAGCACCTCAACATTGGTTGAATAACCCGTTTTGGTCTTTTTGCCGTGCGGGAGACCAAGGCGCTCGAACAGCACCTCGCCCAACTGCTTCGGGGATTGGATATTAAACTCTCCCCCTGCAAGATAGTAAATGCGCTCGGCAAGCGCCGCCACCATTTCGGTCAGCTGTGCGCCGTATGCTTCAAGCCCTGCGCGATCTACGCCAAAGCCCTCTAACTCCATATCGGCAAGAACGGCACAAAGCGGCATTTCAATTTCATAAAGCAGGCGCTCGGAATCGGTTTCGGTAATGCGCGCCTGCATCTCTTTTTCAAGGGCAGGCAACAGTGCAAGATGTGTAGGCGCGGCACTTGGTTGCTCACCAAGATATTGCAGGGCGATGCGCGACAGATCAAAGCTACCCTCGCCCGAATTCAACACGTAAGCGGCAAGCATGGTATCAAAGGCACAGCCGCGCCAATGGATTCCCTGCCCCTCCAACGCCTTGTAAACGTTTTTGGCATCGTGGCAGATCACGCGCCCTTTGTCGCGGGCAAAAAAGGCAACAAGCGCCGCTTTATCGGTAAGGTGCAGAATGCGTTTGCCATCGGAAAGATACCCTTCGCCATCAATAAGATCAAAGGCAAGTGTATCGGGCAGTGCATCGATTTTCTCCGCCGCGATCTCTTCAACGGTTACGGGCGTTTCTTTTGCTTCGCTATCGGTTTCCAAGAGCCCGAAGCGCTTGATAAAGCTTTGGAATTCAAAACGGGTAAACAGCGCCAGCGCACGTGCGCGGTCGATACCGTGATAAGCATAGGGTGCCAGCTCCTCGCCAATTGGGACCTCGCGCGTGATGGTTGCAAGTGTGCGCGACAGATACGCGCTTTCTCTGCCCCCTTCCAGCTTTGCGCGAAGCGCAGGCTTGTGGTCGGCGGTGGGCAACGCCTCGTAAATGCCTTCCAGTGAATGATAGGTTGCGATCAGCTGCAGTGCTGTTTTCTCGCCGACGCCTGCAATGCCGGGAATGTTGTCGGATTTATCACCCATCAGTGCTTTTACGTCAACAAGCTCAGTCGAATCAATGCCGTATTTCTCGCGGAAGAGCTCGCGCGAAAAATCAACCGTTTCGGTATTGGTAACCAACAGCACGTGTACGCGGTCGGATATCAGCTGCAGGGCATCACGGTCGCCCGTCAGAATATACGCCTCGGCATCCTCTTTTTCCGCCATAGCAGCAAGTGTGCCAAGAATATCGTCTGCCTCAAAGCCTGCAAGCTCCAGCGGAACAAAGCCGAGCGCGGCGGCAGTTTCCTTGGCAAGGGGCAGCTGGGTGGCAAGATCATCGGGCATCGGCCGTCTGCCTGCCTTGTATGCGGGATACATATTGTGGCGGAAGGTGGGCGCCTTTACATCAAAGGCAATGGCGCAATAATCAGGCTTTACCAGCGACAGATTACGCTCCAGAATATTCACCATACCAAAAAGCGCATTGGTGGGCAAGCCTTCCTTGGTGGAAAGCGGTCGCACACCATAAAAGGCGCGATTGATAATGCTGTTGCCGTCAACGGCTAAAATCTTTTTCATATCCTACCTACCATATACAAATATATAAATAATTATACTATATTTAAAAGCATCTGTCAATCGGTGCACCGACAGCAGCTGTCAGTTTTTTCATAACACCCCTTGCGTTTTTTCGGAAGATATGATAATATATACTTATATTTCTAAAGGAGACTGCCAATGCAAGAAAAAGGATATTACAAACAGATCGCACTGTATGCCTGCGTTTATTATACGGTTACGACCTTTTTACTCTCGTTCATTTATTGGGCACTAAATACGGGCAACGTCACTAGCGGATTCGATTTGGTGGCACTTGTGCTGGTATTCCCCTTTTCCCTTTTCTTTTCGGCGGCGAACACCCTTTACCGACACGCACAAATGAAAAAAGGTTGGCGCTTGCTATTGCATTTTGTCCTGACGGTGGGCGGCGCGTTCCTTTGCCTGTATCTGCCAAACAAGGCACCCCAGCAAGGCGCGTTTGGCGCGATTGTCATTCTGATGGTATTTACCATTGTGTATTGGATCGTAATGGGTGCGGTGCTTGGTGTTAGCGCACGCACGCGCCGCGTAAAGCGCGAGGCGGCGACCTATACAAGCGTATATCGCAAAAAATAAACGGAAATAATACGGTTGAACAAAAGGAGGATTCCTGATGTACAACCGTATTTTTTTATTATTACTCACATTGGCACTTCTGATCGCGCCACTTTCTTCCTGCGGTAAGGTGCGCGCCGCCAATGCTACAGATGCCAACGAACAAAAAGAAACTGCCTTTCTTGATACGTTGAGCTTTCTCGGCGATTCGACCACTGCGCATATGCAACAGCGCTCGGATATTCCTGCCGAGCGAATTTTTGCGGCAAAGGAGCGCTATCTGAATCTGGACTCCCGCATCACCTATGCCAAGATCGTAGCGCCCGATACGGGTGCCGAGGAGACCATTGCCGAGGTGATGGCGCGGATCAGACCCCCGCGACTTGTCATCACGCTTGGTGCCGATTATGGCGTGTATTATTACCGTGACAAGCCCGAAACCTTTCGTCTTTACTACGAAAAGCTGTTAGATGTCATTCACAAAGCCTCTCCCGATACCACACTGATCTTACAGTCGGTCTTTCCGGTGGCAAGAAGCTGCCGTGTATTGACCAATGAAATGATCGACCGCGCAAACGCCGTGATCCAAGAAATCGCCGTCGATCGCGGACTGTTATTTGTTGATCAGAAGCCTACCCTTTCCGATAGCGAAGGATATTTAAAGCCCGAATACTGCTACAGTGAGGATGGGATTCATCTGAGCAAGAGCGCTTACGATTGCATTCTCGCCCACTTATCCACGCTGGAAGGCAAGATCGGGGGTACCACATGAAACGCTTATTATGCCTTGGCTTCGTGCTTGTGCTTGCGCTTGGTGCTTGCGCGCGGCAAAGCAAGGGGGAACTTGATTTCGACAGTGCCACACAGGAAATTTCTACCGCATACGGTGAAAAAGAAGGCTTCGTGCGTGCCGACGAGGATTTTGTGCTGACCAATTTCGGCGCGCCCGATTACGTGACCGACAGCGCTGTTTTCCTGTCGGACACGGGCGAAATCGGCATTTTTGCTCTGTCGGATGCCAAGCACGCCCCGAAAATGCAAAAGAACATTGAAGAGTATCTCACGCTCGAGCGCGAATCTGTGGTATCCTTGGCGGAGCTTTACCCCGCTGACGAGCTTTCAGCGCGCCTTGCGCGCTTTGACAGCGCCCGCGTAGGCGCTGTGGGCAGCACGGTCTATTATTATATGCTGGATGCCAATGCTACCACCGCCGCAGAAAAGCTTTTCAGAAAATAGAAAGTGCCCCGACGGATTTTTACGTCGGGGCCCATTTTTAGAGATTTCCTTCCTCGTATTCCTGCAACAGCAGTGTGAGGTCGGCTATTTTTTCTAATATTTCCTTGCCGATGTCGGTGTCACGTACGCAGATCTTATCGGTTGCGTGCTCGAAGACCACGGTATCGGAAACGATATCAATGTTATCCTTGATGGCGTTTTCAACGCCGCGGAAGGGCTCGTGCGCGGAAATGCGGATGCCCTCGGCGTTGTAGATCAGCGTATAACCTGCAATGCCTGTGGTAGGCTGATAAGCCTTGCAAAAGCCGCCGTCGATTACAATCACCTTTCCGCCCGCCTTCACAGGTGCCTCTCCCTTTCGTTGCTTAACGGGAATGTGACCGTTGATGATATGCGAGCCCTCGCCGCCAAGCGAAAACTCGGCAAGAATTCGGTCAGCAATATCGGGGTCATCCCAGCATTGATAGTAGGCGTTTTTCGGCTCTTCCCACGTGGTTTCATCCGTAAGGAACAACCGTTCGAAGGTAGCAATCTTTTTACGTGCGCAAAGAGGCGAATCCTTGCCGCACCACAAGAACCACAAAAAGTCCTTTCCGCGACGACGTGCCAGAGACCCTTCTTTGGCAAAATATCCTTGT
Organism: Eubacteriales bacterium; assembly: GCA_045119135.1. Lineage (GTDB taxonomy): Bacteria > Bacillota > Clostridia > Oscillospirales > CAG-272 > Firm-07. The sequence continues at coordinate 6,663 of JBGVCY010000092.1, forward strand.
CTTGCCATTTTGTCGCAATGATTCATCAGCGCGCGACCGCTTTTCCCCTCTGCCGCCTCAAGCGCCAAAAAGCTTCCGTCATCGGCGAGCGGGATACAGCCGTGAAACAGAAGATTACGGTTGAAAACGGTGTACATTTCACCCTTTTCGTACAGCAACTCGGCGTGACGTTGCAATTTTTCCGAGCGCATAAATGCATTTTTGAGGTATTGCATCACCTCTTCCTCGCGCTCGGTCAGACGATACGGATCGGCAGGATCCACCGTTGGAAAATCGGTATCGCGCAACGGATAGGAAATGCCGTTCATCGTTACCGTTCCCGTTTCAACATCGATCTTATCCAGCAGCAGGCGGTCGTTCATGCAAAACTGCGGATTGCGCAGAATGATCTGTCCCTCCAGCTTGAATTGGATCACACAAATTGCCTTGTGCATACGGGCGATAAGCATATCGTCATCATGACGGAAAAAGTCGCCTTTGGAATTTCCCTTCGGCAGATAATTGGAAACATCAGAATCGGCATATACCTCGTTGGCAAAAAGCGATAACGAGCGCAACGAAATACCGTATCCGATCTCGACCACATCAAGATTTTTATAGGTAATCGAATTGTTCAGCGCCACCGCGATACAAGCGCGCGAGCCTGCCGCCGCACCCATCCAAAGCACGTCGTGATTGCCCCATTGAATGTCGATCGAATTTTCCTTCATCAGCTCGTCAAGCACGATGTCGGCACGCGGACCGCGGTCATAGATATCGCCGACGATATGAAGATGATCGATAACAAGACTTTTGATCGCCGAGCAAACAGCAACAATGAACTGCTCGGAAGAGCCGACTTCGATAATGGTCTTCAGAATATTATCGTAATAATGCTCCTTGACCGAGCTTTCAATGTCGTTATTGAGTAGCTCGTTGATGATGTAATCAAAGCCTTGTGCGGTCTTGGCAAGGTGCTTTTGCACCTTTGAGCGCGTGTACTTACTGCCCACAAGGCGACAGACCTCAAGCAACTTGATGATGGTAATGCGATACCACTCGTTCAGGTCTGTAATGGTGGGGCGCAGCTCGTCCAGCTTGTGACGGGGATAATAGATCAGGGTCGCAAGCTCGGCTCGCTCCTTTGCCGTAGTCGTTTTGCCAAACAGCAGCTCGATCTTGTGACGAATGACACCCGATGCATTGCGCCTGATATGGCGATACGCTTCGTGCTCACCGTGAATGTCACTTAAAAAATGCTCTGTTCCCTTGGGAAGATTCAAGATCGCATTCAAATTGATGATCTCACTGCATACGGCATTTTTGTGGGGATAGCTTTTGGCAAGCTCGCCCAGATATTTTCTTTTGTTTTCCGATACTGTTTTCATAAATGCTCCATTATAGTGATGAATTGTGGATCTTTTAAAGTATAAGGAAAACGCGGAATATTTATGAGTGTAAAGGATTACTTCTTTTTGCGCTGTTTTTTGATCATACCGTACTTGACATCCCACAAACGCTGGGAAAGGTCAACGTAATAGTTGTGGGGATTGTCAAAACGCTTGACCTCCTCCCACATCGATTCGACCGATGCGGCACGGTTAGCGCGGATCTCCTGCAGAGTAGGAAGCTGGTAGACCTGCTTACCACCGACAAAGACCGGTACCAGAAGCTCTCTTGCTTCGAAATTCTCAAGCACCTTGGTTTTCCAGGTGTTTTCGGGGTCGAAAATTTCAAGCGGCTTGGTGTCATCTACTGTTTCGTCATAAATGCAGATCAGGTCAGCCTCTGCTTTACCCGTGTCACGACCGAAGAGACGGTATACCTTTTTGAAGTGGGGGGTGGTGATCTTACCCACGTTTTCGCTCAGCTTGATCTTGGGCAGGATTTCGCCCTCTTCATTTTCAACGGCGCAAAGCTTATATACACCGCCGAATACAGGGTCACTTTTTGCGGTGATCAGACGCTCGCCGATGCCAAAGGCATCGACCATAGCACCCTGGTGGAAAAGACCGCGGATGATATACTCGTCAAGCGAGTTAGAGGCAAGAATCTTACATTCAGTAAGACCTGCGGCATCCAGCATTTTGCGGATTTTCTGCGACAGGTAAGCAATATCGCCCGAGTCGATGCGGACCGAGCACTGGGTGATGCCCATCTCCTTAAACACACGAATGGCGTTCGGCACGCCCGATTCCAGCACGTTGTAGGTATCAACAAGCAGTGTCGGGGCATTGGGATAGATCTCGCAGTAGTTGCGGAATGCCTCGTACTCGCTGTCAAACATCTGCACCCAAGCGTGTGCCATTGTACCACCTGCGGGAACGCCAAACACCTCGTCAGCGATGGCACAAGCAGTGGAATTGACACCGCCGATATAAGCGGCGCGTGCGCCAAGAATTGCGGCATCCGCGCCCTGTGCGCGGCGCGAGCCGAATTCACTGACCGCTCTTCCCTTTGCAGCACGGGCAATGCGTGCCGCCTTGGTGGCAATCAGGCACTGGTGATTAATGCTCATCAGCAGGAAGGTCTCGATAAACTGCGCTTCAATTGTGGGAGCGCGCACGGTGATGATCGGCTCACCGGGGAAAATAACCGTTCCCTCGGGTACCGCCCAAATATCGCCTGTGAAGCGGAAGGTGCGCAAATAATCGAGGAAATCATCCGCAAAGCATCCCTTGCTGCGAAGATAGGCGATGTCATCCTCATCAAAATGCAGATTGTTGATATAATCCACGATCTGCTCGAGACCTGCGGCAATGGCATAGCCGCCGTTTTCGGGATTCTTGCGGTAGAAAACATCAAAATAAGCGATCGTGTCCTTCAGGCCCTTTTTAAAGTAGCCCTGTCCCATCGTCAGCTCATAGTAGTCGAACAGCATTGTCAGATTACGGGAGATGTCTTTCATAAGTTTTATCCTTTCTCGCTTTTATCGGCTCGCTTATCGCGCGATACCGAAACTTTTCTTTTTTGTCGAACGGCAAACACCGCCACCAAGGTAAAGCTGACCGCGATCACGATCATGGTAACGATGATGGCAACGGCATGGTCACCGCTATCCTTCTGACCGTCGTTACCGTCAGCAGCATCAGAGGAGACCGCCATGCGCGAGGCAAGCTCGCTGTCGGTCAGCGTTTCACTTTCAAAGGTCACCCGATGAAGATGAACGGTATAAGGATCGTCGATGCCGTCAAGCGGTCGGGAGAGAATGCGAATGGCATTCATACCCGAAAGATCGGTCGCGCAGTCGGAAAGATCTAGATAGATCTCGTTCGTTTCTCCTGCACGTACAACTGCGGATGCGATCACCGTGATTCCCTTGCCTGCAAGCCTCACCTGAATTTCGTACGAGGCACCGGCAACGCCGTTAATACCAAGCTTTAGTTTGATGTAAGGGGCAAAGGAAATGTCCTTTCGCGACGGAAAATGGCAAGCAAATTCGGCATATTCGCCGCTTGTACCCGATATGCACTGTGCCGTAAGCGCACGGCCTTTTTTGTCGGAAAGCACCGAAAGATCGTTGCACAGCGAACCGCTATACCAGCCAAGGGATCCGATTGCCGTATCAAAGTTCCAATACGCGTACGAGCCCTTCAGGTCAACCTCTTTGCCGTATCCGTCGGTGGAAAGCGACTTTTGCACAAGGCTTTGATCGACCATTGCCTCAAGTGTATAGTTTTGTGCGATATCGGTCAGTGTATCGACACCAAGCAAAGCAAGAGCAGGCTTTGTAACCGATTCGGATGCCGCGGTATCGATGCGCTGCACAATATAGGAAAGCACTTCGGCAAAGCGTTGTGCTTCATCCCGCTTCATCATCGAAAGATCTGTGATGAATGCCTTGGTCTGACCGTCAAAATACAGCTTGATGTACTGCCAGACGTAAGCGGCGATAGCTTTCTCGGCGGAAAGCGACACATCAGGCTCCCAGCAATAAAGGGTGGTAGCAGAAAGGAAGGGATACTGCGCGACATACTGCCGAAGCAGTGTCTGGAATGCGGGAAGACCTTCGACCCCGTAATGCGTATGCGATTGCCCGACAAGCTGTGCGGGGGTAACATTGGATTCCAGCAGCAAGGAAAAGCTGGGGGGATTCTGCGTACTGTCCTTTAAAGCACGTAGCAAAGACTGCAAAAACAGTGCGGGATAGTAATTGCCCGAAAGATCGTCTGTGCTCATTTCACCCGTAAAGATACGGTCAGAAAGCGGTACCACGATATCGACACTGCCCACATTGCGGCGCGCCGTGCCTGCCACAAGCTGCACAAGCGAAGCATAAAGTCCCGCGTAGGTGGAAAGATCCATCGAGCCTACGTGATTGTAAACGGCGGCGTGATCAACGCGGCGCCCAAGAATGATGCCACTGATCTTTCCGATGGTAGCATTTGCATAACGAGAGGTCAAAAAGTCAGTCAGCGCGTACACACTGTTCAGCGCCTCGCTATCTTCGATCACGATTCCTTTATTGACAACGCTTTCGTCGACAGGGGTAAAGGCAAGATATGGCAGATCCGAAGCAGCATTGGGTGAGACCAAAAACCGCAGATAGACTGTACAGCCCGCGCCCGTCAGTCGGCGGATACGACTATCAAGCTCGCTGACATAATTCTCGTCAAAATAATAGTAGGATTCATCGCCCACGTAAAGAATGCCCGTGTTTTGATTTCCGTGCAAGCGATCCAAATAAACATCTACAATCTCGATACCCGCGCCAACATTCAAGGTTGTCGATACCGAATCGGTATGAAAGCCCTTAAAGCCCACGTCACCCGGTATCTGCGAGATCGAAATGGCGGGGTAGATGGGTGAGGAAAGCGGCACGCGCTCACCTCTTGCAGTGACGGCGGCGACGACATAGCGCGAAAACAGCGTTCTGGCGCTGGAAGCGGCAACCGTAAAGCTGAAGTTTGAGGAAAGGTCGATACGCGCCACGGGAGTTTTATTGGAAAGATAGATCTCCTCGGTGGGATCCAGCGCAAACAGCGCCAGCACCTCACCGCCGTAGCGAGCAAGTGCCACGTGATTCAACTGTCCGCTGATGCAAATGTTTCCCGTCACGGTATCGTACTGGCAGGAAAACTCAGTCGTCCAAGGATCGGTACTGCTCCCCTGTCCCCCTTGCGCGGTATACATAGAGATATCGCAAAACGAGGAAAGAATCACCGTACCCGAGGGCGCACTGTCGGACAGAAAGCTGACGGTAAGTGACGTGATTCCCGATGCAATGTGAGGCGCTTTCAAATAGAAGGTCTGTACCTCGTCCGAATCGGCGATCAGCGTTTGTTCGACGGTTTCGGTAACCTGTTGATAGTCGGTATACTGATAGGAAACGCGAAGCGCCGTGGCGTTTGAGCGATTGACCAGAGAAACCAAAAGGGTGTTGGTGGCGCCATTGTTGCCAAGCGGTGCGGGAGAAAGGGCGGAAAAGCTGCTTTCATTCGCAGAAAGAACAAGCGAAAGTTCATTCTCTTCAGAAACATCGTATCGGGTACCCCGTTCCCCTTCCAAAGCCGAGAAGATAAAACGGGTTGAGGATGCTTGCGCGGCATTGGCGGAAAGCGGCAAACAAAGTGCAAAGGTGGAAATAAGTAACGTAAGGGAGAGGACAAAAGCCCATAAGCGGTTGATTCCTTGCCTCATTGCAATCCCCCTTTCAAATATAACTATACAGTATAATTATAACACAAAAGGTGGCATTTGAAAAGGGATTTTACCAAAATAGCGGACTTTGCCGAACTTTTCACAAAAAATTCAACGGAACGCCATACGCGCGCCTTGTCTTTGTGTGATAAATATGTTAGAATATGGTTACTACTAGAAAGGAATCGATGATGAATAGCAGCAAACGAAGAAAATTAATCAGCGCTATCTCGCTTCTTGTTTTCGCGGGATTTATCGCCCTTCTTTCCTTTCTTTTCGGCGACGACTTAACGGGTATGGTAAATGACCCCGAAGCCTTTAAACAAAAAACAGCGGGTGTGAAGGGCGCGCTCCTTTTCGTTATCCTGATCGCCTTGCAGGTGGTGCTTGCCGTGATTCCAGGTCAGATCTTCGCCTTTGCGGGCGGCTATTGCTTTGGCGCCTTTGGTGGTACGGTGCTGACACTGCTTGGCACAATGCTTGGTTCTCTCCTTGCCTTTTTGTTGGCAAAATGTCTTGGTATCAAGGCGGTGACCGCCTTTTACCCGGAAGAAAAATTGCAGGAGCTTTCGTTTTTAAAGGAAAGCCCCAGGCAATACCTGATCACGTTTCTGATTTTTCTGATCCCCGGTGTACCGAAGGATATGCTTTCCTACTTTATGGGGCTGACACAGATGCGGCTGCCCGCATTCCTGATCATTTCGGCGCTGGGGCGTCTACCTGCTATGACAGTGACCGTGCTTGGCGGTGCTGCTGTACAAACCAAAAGCAAAGCGCTGATCATTGTTGCCATCAGTATTCTGCTGGCGCTTGCTGTAGCAGGATTTATCACATACGTTTATCAAAAAAAGAAAAAAGTTAGTCAAGAAAATAACGATAAATAATCCCCAAAATCCCTTGACAAACCACTTTAATTATTCTATAATTAATATACATCCATATAACTGACGGATTGCACTGGTTACAGTGGTGGAGTATGGGTGCACAACGCCGACCGTCTGGGCAATTCGCTTTACAGTTGAATTGCCCTTTTTTTACGCAATTCACTCAAAATTAAGGAGGAGAAAGATATGGAACACAACAATTGGCAAGGCTTCAAATCCGGCGTATGGCAGGATGAAATCAACGTTCGCGACTTCATTCAGCAGAACTACGCCGCTTACACAGGCGACAGCGCCTTTTTGGCAGGACCAACCGAAAGAACCACCGCACTGATGAAAAAGGTACAGGCGCTCTTCGCGCTTGAACGTCAGTTTGGCGGCGTGTTGGATATCGACACCACGCACGTTTCCACTATCACCGCGTACAACCCCGGTTATATCGATAAGGCAAATGAACTGATCGTCGGTCTGCAGACCGACCGCCCCCTCAAGCGCGGCGTAAACCCCTTTGGCGGTATGCGTATGGCAAAGCAGGCGTGCGAGGCTTACGGCTATCAGGTCAGCGACAAAATCAAATCCGAATTCCGTTACCGCACCACTCATAACGACGGCGTTTTCAGCGCATACACCGATGAGATGCGTGCCGCACGTAAGTGCCACGTTATCACCGGTCTGCCTGACGCATACGGCCGCGGACGTATCATCGGCGACTACCGCCGCGTGGCGCTGTACGGTGTTGACCGTCTGATTGCAGAAAAGGTAAAGGACAAAAAGGCGCTTGCCGCAAACAACTTCACCTCTCCCGAGATCCGCGTTGACGAAGAGCTGTTCCACCAGATCCAATCCCTCAACGAGCTGAAGGAAATGGCCGCTTCCTACGGCTACGACATCAGCCAGCCTGCCGAGAATGCACGCGAGGCAATTCAGTGGACCTACTTTGCTTACCTTGCCGCTATCAAGGAGCAGAACGGTGCCGCTATGTCGCTCGGTCGCGTGGCTTCCTTCTTCGATATTTATATCGAGCGCGATATCAAAAACGGCATCCTGACCGAGGAGACCGCACAGGAGCTGATGGATGACTTCGTTATGAAGCTGCGTGTTGCCCGTCATCTGCGCACCCCCGAATATAACGAGCTCTTCGGCGGCGACCCCATGTGGATTACCGAGGCGCTTGGCGGTATGGGCGAAAACGGCAAGACTCTTGTCACCAAGACCACCTTCCGTATGCTGAATACCCTTTATACACTGGGTCCGGCTCCCGAACCCAACCTGACGGTTCTGTGGTCCACTGCCCTGCCCGAAGGCTTCAAGAAGTTCTGCGCAAAGGTCTCGGCTGACACCGACTCGATTCAGTACGAAAACGACGACCTGATGCGCCCCATCTACGGCGACGATTATGCCATCGCTTGCTGTGTTTCGGCAATGAAGGTCGGCAAGCAGATGCAGTTCTTCGGCGCACGTTGCAACCTTGCAAAGCTGCTTCTGATCGCCATCAACGGCGGTTACGATGCCACCAGTAACATTCACATCGGCCCCCAGATGCCCGTGCTTGACGGCGACAAGCTTGACTTTGATACGGTTATGGCTCGCTACGAGATCTACGTTGCATGGCTCTCCCGCCTCTATGTCAACACGATGAACATCATTCACTATATGCACGACAAGTATGCCTATGAAAAGATTCAGATGGCTCTGCACGATACCAATGTCAGCCGCCTGATGGCATTTGGCATTGCAGGTCTTTCGGTAGTCACCGACTCGTTCAGCGCGATCAAATATGCAAACGTTCGTCCCATCCGCAACGAAGAAGGCTTTATTGTCGACTTTGAGACCACGGGCGATTTCCCCAAATACGGCAACGACGACGACCGTGTTGACCAGTTTGCAAAGGATCTGACGCACCTTGTCATCAGTGAGCTGCGCAAGACCCCCACCTACCGCAAGGCTGAGCACACCCTGTCTGTTCTGACCATCACCTCGAACGTGATGTACGGTAAGAACACGGGCGCTACCCCCGACGGCAGAAAGGCATCCATGCCCTTCGCCCCCGGCGCTAACCCCATGCACAACCGCGAGGAAAACGGTGCCCTTGCATCGCTCAACTCGGTGGCAAAAATCAGCTATGACGACTGCCGCGACGGTGTTTCCAACACCTTCTCGATCGCACCCGAAGCACTTGGCAAGACCGAGGATGAGCGCATCGCCAACCTGGTTGCCATTCTTGACGGTTACTTTGCGAAGAAGGCACATCACATCAACGTGAACGTGCTGAACAGAGAGACTCTTCTGAAGGCATACGAGAATCCCGAAGCATACCCCAACCTGACCATCCGCGTTTCGGGCTATGCCGTAAACTTCAACAAGCTTTCCCGCGAGCAGCAGCGCGAGGTCATCAGCCGTACCTTCCACGAAACGGTATGAGCGAAGGCCTGATCCATTCCTTTCAGTCGCTTGGCACAGTTGACGGCCCCGGTGTGCGCTTTGTCGCATTTCTGCAGGGCTGTCACCTGCGCTGCAAATGCTGCCACAATCCCGACACGTGGGATATGAAGGGCGGTAAGCGCTTCACCCCCGACGAGATCGTCAAGAAGGCACTGCGCTTTCAGGATTATTTCGGCAAAGAGGGCGGCATTACCCTTTCAGGCGGCGAGCCGTTGCTTCAGCCCGATTTCGTATACGAGTTGTTTTCGCTGTGTCAACAGGCAGGTCTTAACACCTGCCTTGACACCTCAGGGTCGATTCTGAACGATAAAATCAAAGCGATTCTTTCACTGACTGACCGCGTGTTGTTGGATATCAAATACACGGACGATGCGTCGTACCGTGAAAACGTCGGTTGCTCGATCGAAACGCCGCTTGCCTTTCTTTCGTATCTGAACGAAAAAAAGATTCCTACGACCCTGCGACAGGTCACCATCCCCGGTCTCAGTGACGGCAAGGAAAACATCCTTGCGCTGAAGGCGATCGCAGCGGCGCACCCTTGCGTTGACAAGGTTGAGTTGCTTCCCTTTCGCAAAATCTGCCAGACCAAATATGACAGTATGAATCTGACCTTTCCGCTGGCAAGCACGCCCGAGCCGACTGCCGCGCGTATGAAAGAACTGAATGCTTTACTTCTTACATAAAAAGAACCCACGGTTTTCCGTGGGTTCTTTTTATGCGCGAAAGAGCTTTTGATACTGCTTCCCAAGCAGGGCGGATTCC
>JBGVCY010000093.1:0-5004 GCA_045119135.1 Eubacteriales bacterium
CCGCGGCAGGGGTCAGCACACCTGTGCGCCCCACGGCGATGGTGATATCCTCAAGCTTGGTCTGCTTCTGCTCGGGCGGAAATTTATAGGCAACTGCCCACTTCGGGGTGTTGGTGCCCTCGCCCAGAATGGCGCGCTCGGCAAGCGAATCGACCTTGATGACCACGCCGTCGATGTCAAAGGGGAGATCATCTCTCATGTCACCAAGGCGGTTGATGTGTGCAAAAATCTCTTCCTTGGTTTTGCACACCGCGCGGTGTGTCAGCACGCAAAAGCCAAGGTCGCCAAGGCGGTCAAGTGTTTCGGTGTGACCCGTGGGCGCGTGTCCGTCGGTGTAAAGCATACCCTCTTGGAAGTTGAAAACAAAAATGTCCAGCTTGCGCTCTGCCGCCACACGGGGGTCAAGCTGGCGCAAAGAGCCCGCCGCCGCATTGCGGGGGTTGGCAAGCAGCGCCTCACCAGCCGCCTCGCGCTTTTCGTTGATGCGGTAAAAGGTGGCGCGAGGCATATAGACCTCGCCGCGCACGGTCAGCGACAGCGGCTCGGTAAGCGAGAGGGGAATGGTGAAAATGGTGCGCAGATTGGCGGTAACGTCCTCGCCAATGATGCCGTCGCCGCGGGTTGCACCCTCAACGAAAACGCCGTTCTCATAGCGCAGTGCCACCGAAAGACCGTCGATCTTCGGCTCTACCGAATAGGTGGCATCGGGCAGAATGGTGGCAACGCGATCCAGAAAATCGCCAAGCTCATCAAACGAAAAAACGTCGGAAAGCGAATTCAAAGGCACACGGTGCGCTACCTTTTCAAACTTATCCAGCGCCACGCCGCCCACACGGTGGGTGGGGGAAGCGGGATCGTCGTATTCGGGATGCTCGGCTTCAAGAGACAGCAGCTCGGCATACATACGGTCGTATTCAAAATCAGAAATTTCGGGCGAGTCCTCAACGTAATAACGCTTCGCATGGTAGGAAATCTCACGGCGAAGCTTTTCGATGCGGCTTTGTGTCTCGTTCATCATTTCACACCTCGGTATGGCGAATTCTTCTGAAAATATTATACCCCAAATCGCAGGGGTTGTCAATCAAAAGCGCCGATTTCCTATTGCCTTATGGGAGAATTTATGATATAATAAAATAGATTTCGGGGAAGGGAGAAACGGCAATGAAAATTCTGATCGCTTACGCCAGCAAAAGCGGCACGACGCGTACCGCAGCCGAGCTGCTTGCCTCGCTGCTGCCAAATCACGAGGTAACGCTTGCCGACCTTGAAGTAACAACACCCGCCCCCGCCGTTTACGACTACGTGGTGCTTGGTACCCCCGTGCGCTTTTCGCGCGCTCACCGTGCCGTTCGCAAATATCTTTCGCGGTTTGAAAACGCGCTTTGTGCCGTGCCGCACACACTGTTCCTTTGCTGTGCCTTCGAGCATCAGTTTGAATTTTATCTGGAGCGCATCTACCCGAAAGCTGTGCTTGAAAGTGCCGAGGATGCAGTTTATTTTGGCGGAGAGCTCGATCCTGCACACCAGCGCGGACTTGATAAGATCTTTACCCGTATGGTGCGGAACGCCATTCAAAACGATGAGGATAACGAAGAGATCCTGCCCGGATTTTTGCCCGAGCACGTTCGCATACTTGCCGACCGTTTGCGGCAAAAATAAATTCGGGAATTTTGCAAATGTCAAGCCCTAAAGTGCAGATTTTTGAAAAAAGTTTATGCCGAGGGCAGAAAGCTCGGTGTTGAAGCGTTCCCGGGCGGTGCCCCAAGCGAAGATTTTACGGGGTAAATCATTCATATAATCACGGGCTTTGGCGATATCTTCGTCGGTATAATGCGCAATCGGGACGCCCTTTTTGATGAATCTGCGCAGGATCCTGTTCTGATTTTCATTGGATCCACGTTCAGAGGAGCAATAGGGATGGCAATAAAAGACTGTCGTTCGTACGGAATTACCTCGGTGAGATAGTTCCATACTTCGCCAGTCGGAAAATTCGGTGCCATTGTCGCAGGTAATCGTCTTGAAAACTCGCTTGAATTTGGTCGTACCGAGCCGTTTTTCAAGGCTGTTGAGCATTGCAATGGTTGATGCAGCCGTTTTATCCTTCGCACGGAAAACAAGTTCAAAACGCGTTTTTCGCTCTGTAAGGACAAGGAGCGTATGACCTTGGGCTTTCGTGCCGATCACGCTATCCAATTCCCAGTGCCCAAATTCGTCGCGCTGCAGAACGTGCGGCGGACGCATATCAATCGAAGTGCCGCGAGGTGGAGCTTTTACTTGCTTCACCTTGCGGTACTTTCTTTTTCGCTTGCCACGGAAAAGAAGATCCTTATTGGTGAGATGACGGAAGATGCCTTGATCAATATAGTGATACAACGTCGTAACGCACATTTTCGTATTCACCGGAATATGTTCGCGCTCGATCGTGGCAAGTGCGGCTGCAGGCGAGAGCTTGCGCGTCAAGATCAGATCTTCGACCACTGCCAGGGTGCGGTGGTCTTTTCCTATTTTGAGTTGTGCGCCACGGGTTGTCTTATTAAAATCTGCATTCTGCTGGGCACGGTCGGCGCTGTATTGTTGCGTTTCCGTCCAATCAGAATTTCGGTGCATCCAGAAGCCGCGTTTCAGCTCACGGTAGATGGTTTGGTGCGTGTAGCCGAGCAGCTCGCCGATCTTCACAGCGTTGAGGTGCAGGATGTTGTAAAAGCGCTCAATCTTAAGTCTGGTATCGTAGGTAATGCGTTTGTATCCCATGGTCTTTTCCTTTCGCGTTGTCATTGGGCGGAACGCTATGGCGCGGTGCCGCTACCCGCTTGGCACCCGCGCCATGGTCGCCTGTTCCGCCCTGTCTTTTATATTCGCCCTGGCGCCAGCCCTTGACAAGCAAGTGCTTTTGTGATCCGCACAAAAGGAAATAAGCCCGAGAGGAGGTGATAAGATGCTATACATCCGTTTCTGCAATTTCGTCAACAGCAACCTTGACCAGTTCATTGACCTAATTGCGAAGATGCTCGTCATCTTATAACCCCTCACGGGCTTGTGCGGATATTATATCACACAAGCCCTTCCTTGTCAAGCCTCGTTTTGGGCTTGGTTACCTCGATCTACGGGTGCGTGTTCAAGGTGTCAAGGGGAAACTTCTCCGCGTTTCCCCCAAAAAACACCGCACTGTGGTGTTTTTCGGCTCCCTCTTCCTGCGAAGTGATCATATTGTTTGCAAAACGTCAAAAGTGGGGTATGTAACGGTTTTTCTAACTTTTCTCTGACACGCGGGGAGAAAACTTAAAAAAGCCGTTACATCTTCCCGAGGTCTTACGACCTCGTTTTGACTTTTTACATCCAATATGTGCTATCGCAATCAAGGAAGTGAAGGCAAGGCGCAAGCGCCTTACTTTCACTTCCCATTTCCATTTATGGGAAGCGCCGCCTGCGGGCGGCGGTGCGGAGTTGGTAGCCGCATAAGTTCTCCAACAGCGACCGGAGGCGGCTGAACACCCCCGGGGTTGTAAACCCGAACAAGACTTCAAAGGTGGGCAGAAAGGATGCAAGATGTGAGTTTGAGTGACAAGGCAATCCAACGTCTTATGGAATACCTTACAAGCTGCGGATGGACGCCACGTCAGATCCTGGATCTGATCGACTACATCACGAAATAAAAAAATACCCGAGGAGCCTCTAACCTCTCCTCGAGTATCTTCCACAAATTGCTGATAGGGTGCGAGCCTGCCCGCACTCTGTCAGCCGTCCTGCAAGTACAATATAACACAATCTGCAAAATTTGTCAAGCCCCTGCCAAAAGCAGGGGCGGAAAGGATTTGAAATGACACAAAGAAAACTACTATCGGAGCTTCTGAAAAAGGAACGGCAATCTGTATTGCCGACGTGGATGCCTGACGACGCTATACACGTCCTGGCAGATCACCTTTTACAAAACAATGTCGTGGTGCTGCCTTGCACCGTTGGCACAGAGGTATTCTGTGTGGCTGCGCCGTGTACGAAGTGCCCGCGATTTACCAATATTCCCAACAAGGAAGATTTTGAAATCTGCCAGAGCTGCACGCGCTTGGAAGTCATCAAATGCGACTTCGAGCTTGATCTTGTCTATGATTGGGGCAAGACCGTATTCCCCACAAAGGAAATGGCTATTGCGGAGTTGAAAAGACGCCAGGCGGAGGTATCGGAATGAAAGAATACAATTTTACCTTGCTCATATCAAAGAAACGAAACTACACGCCGTCATCTCTAATCCGCGACTACACCCGAAGAAACGCCCTAGCGAGCTGCGCCAGGGATCACTTCGGCAACACGCTACTTCTGATCGGTGGCGTGCTATACACCTATGATCACTGGGAGATCTCCCAATACACCACTGGGCTTGACCGGGTAACCGTTTACTTGAAGGAGGTTGCCTGATGAAAATCTTTATCCGCATTCTTGAAATCTTCGCCATACTTGCCGGGGCATTCTGCCTCGGCTATCTGGCGTTTCTGATGCACTACATTGTGTGAGGTGGCGCTATGCTTGAGAAATTGAAACGCATCAATTACCGGCATTGGATCTGCCTTGCGCTGATCCTCGGCTCGGTGGCGCTCGGTGTGTTCGTTTACCGATATCCGTTCGTGCGTCTGATTGAGGGCGGCCGCGACCTCGGTCGCAGCGCTGCCAACTTCGTTGCCGTTAAGGCGATGGGATTCGAGGAGTTACCGTTCCCAAGCTCGGTTAACGAGTTCACCTCGGTCGACGTGTTCGGTACGATCGGCTTTGACAGCGCCGCATTCGTGACGAAATTCACCGGCGTATGGTCACAGATCTTCGTGGGCGAGCATTTCCTTTATTATTTACTATTTTTATTTTACTATTTCGTGCAGTTCACGCTTTGGGGTTCGTTGATCCTTGCGGTTTTGATCCTACTATTCATTCCATTTTTGCTAACGTGGGAGAATATAAACAACGATTACGGTGTAGAAACAAAGCCTCTGCAGCTCTTTAAACGTTTTGTGACAAGAC
>JBGVCY010000094.1:0-5857 GCA_045119135.1 Eubacteriales bacterium
AGTACAAGAAAATGCTCGGCTATTGCGGCTCGGTTTCGGGACGAAACGAGGATAAGATCGCCAAATGCGGCCTTACCGTACAGCGCCAAAACGGCACCCCTTATTTTGCCGAGGCGCGCCTTGCGCTGATCTGTCGCAAGCTGACACGCACGCCTCTTCAAAAAGAGAATTTTCTTGGCAATGATGCGTTGACCGACCAATGGTACGGCGCCAAAGGGGGATATCACGACCTGTATATTGCCGAAATCGAAAGTATTCTGGTAAAAGAATAAAGAAAAAACACCGCGCAAGCGGTGTTTTTTGTCGCGATATATTGAAAAAAATCGCTTTTTGTGGTATAGTAATAGTATCCATCACACGGTAAAGCGAGGATTTTATGGAAAATACGTACTCGGTTGAGGACTTCAACAAAAAAATCAAGCGTGTCATTATCACCAAAGAAGAGATCGCAGCAGCGATCGAGCGCGCAGGTAAGCAGATCGACGCTTCTTATGACGGACGTCCCATTCTGCTGGTCAGCATCCTGAAGGGTGCTTTTGTCTTTATGGCAGATCTTTGCCGTGCCATCTCGGTACCCTGCGAGATTGGTTTTATGTGTGCCAAAAGCTATTATAAGGGAACGGTTTCCTCGGGCATCGTGCAGATTACGATGGATCTTGAGCAGGATATCAGCGGCTATCACGTGATTATCGTTGAGGATATCATTGACACCGGCAGAACACTGAAGGATGTGGTTGCTTTGCTGAAGGCAAGAAATCCGCTTTCGCTTCGTGTTGTCACACTGCTTGACAAGCCCTCAAGACGCCTTGTTGATTTTGAGGCAGATATGGCACTTTTCACCATTCCCGACCATTTTGTGATCGGCTACGGCCTTGACTGTGCTGAGTATTTCAGGAACCTGCCCTATATTGCCGAATACAACACCGAAGAATAATGGATTGCCGCCCCGAAGGGGCGGCTTTTTCTTTTGGCGCATATTGCAAAAGAAAGGGCGGTATGATAAAATAAAGATGAGGATACCATCGAGGAGGTGCTTATATGAAGATGCAATTTATCGGTGCGGCGCACGAGGTAACGGGCAGTAGCACGTTGCTTGAGATTGGCGGCAGATACTATCTTGTGGATTGCGGTATGGAGCAGGGAATCGACATGTTTCAAAACGTACCGTTACCCATCCCGGCGGGCGATATTGATGCCGTATTTCTGACACACGCACATATCGACCATTCGGGCATGTTGCCCCGACTTTATAAGGATGGCTTTCGCGGTATCATCTATGCCACGCACGAAACCGCAAGACTTGCGGATATTATGCTGCGTGACAGTGCGCATATCCAGATGTCAGAGGCTGCGTGGCGTAACCGCAAAGCACAGCGTGCGGGAGAGGGAACCTATACCCCCACCTATGAGATCGAGGATGCCGTGGGCGCGCTTGCGCTGTTTCGCGGTGTTGCATACGGTCAAAAAATTGCTGTTGCGGCGGGCGTTGATATCCGTTTCACCGATATCGGACACCTGCTCGGCTCTGCCGCGATCGAGATCTTCATGCGTGAGGGAGAGACCGAGCGAAAGATCGTCTTCAGCGGCGACGTGGGAAATATCAATCAGCCTCTGATCAACGACCCGATGCCCGTGGCTGATGCGGATTACGTGGTTCTGGAATCGACCTATGGCGGCAGAACGCATGGCGAGCGCGAGGATATCGTGGCTAATCTTGCTGCCTATATCGATGAAACGCTGTCGCGAGGCGGTAATGTGGTAATTCCTTCCTTTGCGGTAGGACGCACACAGGAGCTGCTTTACGCCATCCGCGAAATCAAGCAACGCAGACTTACCCAAAATACCGATTTTCCTGTTTATGTGGACAGTCCGCTTGCTATCGAGGCGACGCGTATTTTTGCCAACTGTGATATTTCTTGTCTTGACCCCGAGACAAGAGCACTGATCGAGCAGGGGATTGATCCCATCACGTTCCCCAACCTGCGGCTTGCTGTCACGGCAGATGAATCCAAACGCATCAACGAGGATCCCGAACCGAAGATCATTCTTTCTGCCAGCGGTATGTGCGAGGCAGGGCGTATCCGACACCACCTGAAGCACAATCTGTGGAAAGCACAAAACCTGATCCTTTTCGTGGGTTATCAGTCAGAGGGAACACTTGGCAGGACTCTGCAGGAAGGCGCCGCCAGTGTGAAACTGTTTGGCGAAGAAATTGCCGTCCGCGCAAAAATCGTTTCGTTGCGCGGTATCAGCGGTCACGCAGACGAGGCGGGACTGATCGCCTGGATGGAAGGCTTTTCAAAAAAGCCCCGTACGGTGTATCTGAATCACGGCACCGAGGAATCGATCGCGGCACTGGGAGATGCTTTGCGTGAGAGGGGATATGCCGTGGAAGCGCCGTACAGCGGCACCGAATACGATCTTGCCAAGGGCGTTATGACCGCCTATACCGAAAAGCGGCGCCTGAATGCGGGCGATGCCGCAAAGAAAGGAGCGCGCAAAAATAACGTGCACGGCAATCTTGTTTCGGCAGCAGAGGCGCTATTGGCACTTGCCAAACGTTCGGGCGGCAGACCCAATAAGGACAATGCAAAACTGACAGCACAGATTAGGGCGCTGATCGATAAGTGGGAGAAATAAAAAAGCCTTCGTTGACTTTTTGCTTGGTTTGTGATAAAATCATATCATCATTTATTTCACTTTAAGTAAAGGAAAGATTTTCAATGGGAAATCGAGAAAGCTTTAAATCCAGCTTGGGATTTATTCTGGTCAGTGCAGGCTGTGCCATTGGCATTGGCAACGTGTGGAAATTTCCTTATGTTGCAGGCGCTAACGGCGGTGGTGCTTTTGTGCTGTTCTATCTGCTGTTCCTTCTGATCATGGGCGTGCCCGTGTTGTCAATGGAGCTTGCGGTCGGGCGAGCCAGCCGTCAGGGCGCAGTTGGTGCATATCGCACCCTTGAAAAGCCCGGACATAAATGGCATATTCACGGTTGGTTCTGTATCATCGGCTGTTATCTTTTGATGATGTATTACACCACAGTGGCAGGTTGGATGTTCGGCTATTTCGTTAAGTTTCTGACGGGCGCGTTCGATAGCGTTACGAGCGATGCAACAGCTGGGGTGTTTACCGATATGCTTTCCGACCCTTGGCAGATGATCTTATTTATGGGTATCATCGTAGTTGCAGGCTTTTTGGTTTGCAGCTTTAGTTTGCAAAAGGGCCTTGAGCGCGTTTCCAAGTATATGATGCTGGGACTTCTCGTGCTGATCGTGGTGCTTGCCGTGCACAGCTGTACGCTGTCGGGCGCGGGAGAAGGACTGAAATTTTATTTGTTGCCTGATTTTAAGGCAGCCTGGGATAAGGGGCTTTGGAACGTGGCGACTGCCGCGATGAATCAGGCATTCTTTACCTTGAGCCTTGGCATTGCCTCGATGGAGATCTTTGGCAGCTATATGTCGCGCGATAAGACGATCACGGGAGAGGCGGTACGCATCTGCGGCCTTGATACTTTCGTGGCGCTGATGTCGGGTCTGATTATTTTCCCCGCCTGCTTTTCCTTCAATATCCAACCCGATGCAGGACCTTCGCTGATTTTTATCACACTGCCCAAGGTATTTGTCAATATGGCGGGCGGTCGCATTTGGGGAACGTTGTTCTTTCTGTTTATGACCTTCGCCAGCTTTTCCACTGTCATTGCTGTTTTTCAAAATCTGCTTGCCGCGTGCGAGGAGAATTTCGGCTGGAAGAAAAAGAAGAATGTTATCCTTAACGGCATTTTTGTATTCGTTGGCAGCCTTCCCGCACTGCTTGGCTATAATGTATGGAGCAAGGTCAAGCTGATCGGCGGCCGTGATATTCTGGATACCGAGGATTTTATTGTCAGCAACATCCTGTTGCCCCTTGGTGCACTTGTTTACCTTCTGTTCTGTGTTACGCGCTGGGGTTGGGGCTATGACAACTATATCGAAGAATGCAATATGGGCAAGGGTATGCGGATGCCGAAGAAGCTGCGCCCCTATTTCCTGTACGTTTTGCCCATTCTGATCGTCATTATTTTCATCGGCGGTCTGATCCCTGCATAAAATTGCTCAAAAAATGTAAAAAACACGCACTTTCTATTGTAAAAAATAGGACAAATGTCATTTCGCTCTTGCAAAATGTCAAAACTTGCTGTATAATAAATCAAATACTATTATTCAAAGTAAGGAGAGTCTGATTGTTATGGCAACCTACTACACCGAACCTTCGCATACGTTTAACGAATATCTTCTGGTTCCCGGCTATTCTTCAAGCGAATGCATTCCCGCCAACGTTTCGCTGAAAACGCCGCTGGTGCGCTATAAGCGCGGGGAAGAGCCTGCCATTTCTCTGAATATTCCGCTGGTCTCTGCTATTATGCAGTCGGTGTCGGGTGATCGTCTTGCTGTGGCTCTTGCACAAGAGGGCGGTGTCTCCTTCATCTATGGCTCGCAGTCGATCGAAAGCGAAGCGGCTATGGTTGCCAAGGTAAAAGGCTATAAGGCAGGCTTTGTCTGCAGCGATTCCAACCTGCGTCCCGATCAGACGCTTGCTGATGTGCTGGCTCTGAAAGAGCAGACGGGTCATTCTACCGTTGCCATCACCGAGGACGGCACTGCTGAGGGTCGCCTTGTGGGCATCGTTACGGGTCGCGATTACCGTGTCAGCCGTATGGATCCCACCGATAAGATCTCTACTTTTATGACTCCCCTTAAAAAGCTGATCACCGCACCCGAGGGAACTACCCTGAAGGAAGCAAACGATATCATTTGGGATCACAAGCTCAACTCGCTTCCCATCGTATCCAAGGAAGGCAAGCTTTGCTATTTCGTGTTCCGTAAGGACTATGATCAGCATAAAATGAATCCTCTCGAGTTGCTTGACGAGGAAAAACGCTATATCGTCGGCGCGGGTATCAACACCCGTGACTATGCCGAGCGCGTGCCCGCACTTGTCGAGGCAGGTGCTGATGTGGTGTGCATCGACTCTTCCGAGGGTTATTCCGAATGGCAGCAACGCACCATTTCCTGGATCCGTGAGCATTACGGCGACAAAGTCAAGGTTGGCGCGGGTAACGTGGTAGATGCCGAGGGCTTCCGCTTCCTTGCCGATTGCGGCGCTGACTTTATCAAGGTTGGTATCGGTGGCGGTTCGATTTGTATCACCCGCGAGACCAAGGGTATCGGTCGCGGACAGGCTACTGCTCTGATCGACGTGTGCAAGGCACGCGATGAATACTTCAAGGAAACCGGCATTTACGTGCCTGTTTGCTCGGATGGCGGCATCGTACACGACCATCATATGACACTGGCGCTTGCTATGGGTGCTGACTTTATTATGTTGGGTCGTTACTTCGCACGCTTTGACGAAAGCCCCACCGCAAAGGTGAACGTCAACGGCACGCTGATGAAAGAGTATTGGGGTGAGGGAAGCAACCGCGCCCGCAACTGGCAGCGTTATGACCTTGGCGGCAATGCAAAGCTTTCGTTCGAGGAAGGCGTTGATTCCTACGTACCTTACGCAGGCAAGCTTTCGGATAACGTACAGCAAAGCCTTGCGAAGGTTCGTTCGACTATGTGCAACTGTGGTGCGCTTTCCATCCCCGAGCTGCAGCAGAAAGCTAAGCTGACCCTTGTTTCGGCAGTCAGCATTGTTGAGGGCGGTGCCCACGACGTTATGCTGAAAACCGGCAACAAACAGGTTTAATAAATCTTTTCAAATTGGGGGAAAGGGTATTGACAAACCTCCTTCCATCTGTTATAATACTCGTGTTGCAAAACACGGGGCATTAGCGCAGTTGGGAGCGCACAACACTGGCAGTGTTGGGGTCAGGGGT
>JBGVCY010000095.1:0-3084 GCA_045119135.1 Eubacteriales bacterium
CCCGCACAGTATGAGGGATGCGAAATTGAATACCGTAATGCCGTTTTAGCAGCCATTGAAAAGGAGAAGAATCAGAAATGAATCATATTACAATGAAAATGAATGCCGATGAAATGATCCTTGCCGCCCTGCGCGAGGATATCACCAGCGAGGATATTTCCACCAATTCGGTGATGCGCGAATACCGCCTTGGCGAGGTTGAGCTGATCTGCAAAGAGAATGGCGTGATCGCAGGTCTTGCTGTTTTCAAGCGCGTATTTGAGTTGCTTGATCCTGCCACTGAGGTCACCTTTACCTGCAAGGATGGCGATACGGTCAAGAAGGGGGAGCAGCTTGGTATTGTGCGCGGTGATATTCGCGTGCTGCTGTCGGGCGAGCGCACGGCGCTGAATTACCTGCAGCGTATGAGCGGTATTGCCACCTATACCCGTGCCATTGCAGACCTTTTGAAGGGCAGTAAGACCAAACTGCTGGATACCCGCAAAACCACACCCAATATGCGTGTATTTGAAAAATATGCCGTCAAGGTAGGCGGGGGATACAATCACCGCTTCAACCTCAGCGACGGCATCCTGTTGAAGGATAACCACATCGGTGCGGCAGGCGGCGTTGCCGAGGCTGTGCGTATGGCAAAGGAATATGCACCCTTCGTCCGCAAGATCGAGATCGAGGTCGAAAGCATTGAAATGGTGAAGGAAGCGTTGGAAGCAGGCGCCGATATCATTATGCTGGATAATATGAGCGTTGAGGATATGAAAGAGGCAGTGCGCCTTGCCAAAGGGCGTGCCGAGACCGAGTGCAGCGGCAATGTGACACGTGAAAACGTGGCACGTCTTGTCGATATCGGTGTCGACTATATTTCCAGCGGAGCCCTTACGCATTCCTCGCCCATCCTTGATCTTTCCCTCAAAAATCTTCACGCAGTGTAAAGGAGAACACGATGAAAGCCGAGAACAGAAGAAAAGAGATGATAGCCTACCTTTTATCGCAAGAAAAGCCGATATCGGGCAGTGAGCTATCCGCCCGTTTTGGTGTTTCCCGACAGATCATCGTACAGGATATCTCTTTGCTGAAGGCACAGGGGTATGAGATCCTTTCTACGCACAGTGGCTATATCGTGCATCAAACACCCCTTGCCGAACGCGTTTTCAAGGTGCGGCACACCACGGGCGAGACCGAGGATGAGTTGAACACCGTGGTTGATCTTGGCGCCACGGTTGTGGACGTATTTGTGTGGCATAAGGTTTACGGCAAGGTGTCAGCAAACCTGAACATCTTTTCCCGCTTGCACGTCAAGCAGTTCATCGAAGGGGTGCGAAGCGGCAAATCCAGCGAGCTGATGAATATCACGGGCGGTTACCATTACCATACCGTTCGTGCCGAAAGCGAGGCAGTTTTAGATACCGTTGCCGCCGCTTTGTCACAAAAAGGCTATATCGTCCCCGAAATTTAAAGAAAAAAGACCGACCCCATGGGGTCGGTCTTTTTTTCTTTATTTCCAAAGAGAAGCCACAATGCGACGGCGCTTGCGCGAGCGGACGAAGAAGAATACACCTGCTCCCACACCGCCACCGACGATGGCACACGCCAGCACGATGATGGCAATGTTGATCGAGCTTTCGATCTTCAGATCCTCCCACAGCGTGTTCACAAGCGACAGCATCTCGGGCGAGAGGTTGCGGTAGGATTGCAGAGGAATATCCGAGGTACCGTACAGAATATCCATCGCATCCTCGTGTATATCGGTCATGGTGGCAATGTAATCCTCGTTTTCCACCACAAGGCGGTTGGGGGATGCATAGCAGATATATTCGGCATTTGCCACAGCCGCTTCCTCGGTCAGCATAAAGCTGATATACGCCTCGGCAATTTCGGGATTGCGCGAGGTCGTGGGAATGCACATTGCATCCACAAACATATTGGTACCCTCACGGGGGTAGCAGAAGGCAAGATCCTCGTTATCCTCGTACATCGTAAAGAAATCGCCCGCATAGTAGGGGGCAATGGCGGCAGAGCCGTTCTCCATTTTGTTGAAGATCTCGTCCATGACATAGCCCTGCACCAACGGCTTTTGTACCTTCAGCCACTCAAGCGCCTCGCGCCACTCATCCTCATCCTGCGTATTCAGCGAATAGCCGCATTTCAGAAGCGCCGTGGCAAAGGCATCGCGCGAGTTGTTGAACTGCAGAATGTTGCCTGCGTACTTTTCGTTCCACATCAGCTCCCACGTGCCAATATCGGCTTCGTCAACCATTGCAGAGTTGTAAATAATGCCGACTGTACCGAAGGTGTAGGGAACCGAATATTCGCCCGTAGGGTCGTAAAAGGGCTTGCCGTCGGTATCCTTGAAGACACGCTGATAATCGATGTTGCCGATGTTGGGAATGTTATCAAAGTTCAGCTTGCGCAGCATACCCTCGTCGATCATACGCTCGATGATGTAATCCGAGGGGATGACGATATCATAGCTGGTAGCGCCGCTGTTCAGCTTGGCGTACATTTCCTCGTTCGAGGAGAAGGTGGAGTAGTTGACCTTTACCTTTTTGCCGTATTTTTCGAAATACCATTCCTCAAACGCCTCGTTGACATCAAGCGAGCCCTCGGAGCCGTCCGAGATGTATTCGCCCCAGTTGTATACGTAAAGGGTGGTTACCTCGCCGTCATCTGCGCAGGATGCAAGGGCGGGCGCCAGCAGGGCAAGCAGAGAAAGGGCAAGCAGAAGGGTGATCAGTTTTTTCATTTCGTCGCCCCCTTCTGTCGTTTGGTGCGGTCACCGATGCCGCCCGCAAAGTTGACGATCAGCAGCAGTGCCAGAATGGTAACAATAATCAGGGTGCAAAGCGCGTACATACTGTACTTGACGTTGTGCGCCGTCTGATTGTAAATGTAAAGGGGAAGGGTCTGGAAGTCGGGGGAGCTGACAAAGTGGCTGATGACAAAGTCATCCAGCGACAGAGTAAAGCCCATCACAAGACCCGAAACAATACCGGGCAGAATTTGGGGCAGCTCGACCTTGAAGAAGGATTGTGCAGGGGTGCAGCCAAGGTCCAGTGCCGCCTCGCGCAGCGACTTGTCAAACTGACG
>JBGVCY010000096.1:0-12921 GCA_045119135.1 Eubacteriales bacterium
CGTGAACGCCGTGCTGTCGGTCCTGCCCGTCTTTGCAGTGGTGATCATTTTCCTCGGGCTTGGATCACTTTACAGCGCAGAAAACACCACCAACCTTGCCTTTTTTGTGGTGCTTGGCATCATCCCAATCATAGCGGGCGCTTTGTCACTCTTTTTGCTGAAGGATGCGCCGAATGTTCAAAAAAGTACGGGGACGGGGTATATAAAAGATACCTTTTACGGCTTTTCGCCTGCGGTAGTGCGACAGAATAAAATGATGTATATTTGCCTTGCCGCCGCCTGCCTTGTGGGCATTGCGCAACAAACCTTCTTTTCGTATCTGATCAACTTCGTCATCCGCACGCTCGGCTTCGGCGATGGATTTGTCATCCCGATGGCAGTTATTATCGTTGGCGCGGCGGCAATGACGGGCGTGTGCGGATTCTTGTCCGACAAATTCGGCAGAAAGCATTTCTATTTCCCGCTGTTGCTGTTGGTGATTCTTGGCACACTTTCGATGTACCTGCTGCAATTCCTTGGCGGTGCGCGCGATGCAGTGCTGTATATCGGCGGCGTTTTGATGATGGGAGCGATCCTGTCGCTCACGGGCGCGCTGACAGCCGCCTTTCAGGACTATATTCCAAAAGGATATGAGGGACGCTTCCAGGGTGTGCGTATGTGCTTTATCGTGCTGATTCCGATGATCGTTGGTCCCATTATTTCGATGTGCATCGGGCTTGATGCCATGGGTCTGAACGGCGCGGATTTCGCCCCCACGTATGAGATATTTCTTGCCGCCTCGATCGTAGCGGTGCCTGCCGCCCTTCCCATGGTATTCGTGCGGCGCGATGCCGACCGTCTGCGCGGTAAATGATAAAAAAGCCCCCGAACGGGGGCTTTTTTATAGCGTAAATTTGGTTGTCATGAATTCAGCGGTGATGGGACGGTACATTGTCTCTTTGTTGACGTAATCCTCCACCATATCCGGGGTAATGCCCATAAAGAAATCAGATGTTCTACCCTTGATATCAATGGTGGTGCCCTCGATGGTAACCACGCCGTAGATCGGCTTGTCGTAAAGCAGCGTGTTGCGCATACCGATATACGCCTCGTTCAGCTCGGCAGGGTACAGATCGTGGCGGTGGGGGAGATATTCAAACGAGGTGGAATTGACATCAAAATATGCCACGTTGTTGAGGATTCGCATATAATCGCGGTGGTGATGACCGTTGATACACATCAGCACGCTGTGCGGTTTTTTTGCATTTGCACGATCGATGATATCCAGCACGTCCTGTCTGTTTTGCACCCCGTTGGGGCGTTCAAGGCTTTCGTGGCTGATCAGAATCGAGGGGTGGGGTGCCTCGTCAATGGTCTTTTCCAGCCAAACAAGCTGATCGGGCGGAATCCAATCCCGTTCAGCTCCGTGCGCGAAGTAATTGCCCTCGGAGTAATGGATGAATCGGTCGCCTACCTTGAAGTAATTGGGATTGAGGACGATCATACGGTAGCCCTTGCAATCAAAGTAATAATAGCCGTTCGGCATATTGTAAAGCCGCACCGTTTCCTCGTAGCTGGTTTTATCGGCATCGTGGTTGCCAAGGCAGTGGTAAGAGGGAATGTGAAAATTATTATATGCCTTTACAAATTCGGCGGTATGCTCTTGCGAAGGACCGTGGCAAAGATCGCCTGCGTGAATGATGAAATCGCAGCCCTCGCGCTCGGCACAGCTTTGCATTTCGGTTAAGTATTCCTTTGTGCCCTTGTACCAGACACCGGGGAAGTAATGCAGGTCAGCAAACAGCAAAAACTTCATAACGGCTACCTCTTTTTTGTGTTTTTCATCCTTAGTATAGCAGGTTTTCGGTGACGGATGTTGCCGATTTTTTATTGACTTTGCGTCAGTTGTTGCACTGCCAAGCGGCTGACAGCAGTGTGCTCGAAAGCAGAGCGGCGTTCTCGGCAGGGGTGCCAAGCGCGATTGGCCTGCCGTCGGCGGTCTGCCAGCCTTGCGTGCTCTCAAAGAAAGCGGCGGTCAGTGGACAGTAACCAAAGGCATACGCACCGATGGATGTCAGCGATGCAGGCAAATTGACGGTAGTCAGTCCAAGACAACCGTACAGCGCATAGTGTGCAAGTGAGGTGATGCTTGTCAAGGTTAAGGTTGTCAGACTTCTGGGAACCCCCGTGGCATGCTGAGCATACGAGGAAAACCCGAAGAGATAGCCAAGGTAGGTATTCTTCGTGTCGTTTGGCTTGCTGCCAAGAAAGGGGGTCGTCAGGCTCACAAGGCTAGCGCAGTCGGCAAGCGCCGATTGCCCGATTGAGGAAAGCGAATCGGGTAGAGAAACGCTTGTGAGATGCTTACAACCCGCAAAGGCGTGGGATGCAATGGATGTGCCACCCGTTACGGTGACACAAGAGAGCGATGCAGGAACGCAGTTGGCGTTTTCTGTGTAGTCGTCGGCGCCGAAGAAATAACCCAAATGCGGGTTCACGGTGTCGTTTGCGGCAGAGCCGAGGAAGGGAACCTTCAGCTCCAGCAGATTGTTGCAGTTTACAAACGCCTCTTCGCCGATCGCCGTGATGCTGTCGGGAAGGGTGAGAGAGAACAGATAGGTGCAGCCCGCAAAGGCGTGGCGCAACACGCGGGTGACGGGCTTTCCCCGATAGGCTTCGGGAACCAAAACAGAACCCGTGATAGCAGTATTCGCCGCCGCTACGGCATAGGTGCCGTCGGGCAGCTCCAGAAAGGAAAGTGCGCCTTTGGTCTCCAACAGCAGAGCGCCAAGATTCTGGTGCGTGCCATCGCTGTAAATCACGGTAACGCTTCCGTTCTGCACACTGACATCAACAATGTGGGGAGCCTTGTCGCCCTTCAGCGATTCCAGCCATTCTGCCTCGGTGCCGACAAAGCCGTTCTCCACCGCGATCTCATACGCACTTTTTCCCGTTTCAAAGGGCGGCGTTTCGCTGCAGGAGATCAATGTCAATAGAAGCGAGAGGGAAAGTGATAGAGAAAGGAGCGCCCGTGCGCGCAAGGAAAAGCGTTTCACTTTTCCATAATCGCTTCGATCGCGGCAATGCACGCCGCACGGAAGCCTGCCTTTTCCAGTGCCGCCACACCGCGGATGGTCGATCCGCCGGGCGAGCAAACCATATCCTTCAGCACGCCGGGGTGCAGTCCCGTTTCCTGCTGGAGCTTCGCACTGCCCTTGACGGTTGCCGAAACCATAGCAAGTGCCTTGTCGCGCGGAATGCCATAAAGCACGGCGGCATCAGCAAAGCCTTCAATCATCAGGTCAACAAAGGCGGGACCGCAGCCGCTGATCGCGCCGCCGATCCCCATCAAAGAGGAGGGCAGCACCATCACCGTGCCGATGGCACCAAAGAGCGACTTGAAAAAGGAAAGCTCGTCGGCGGTCAGGGTCGAGGTTTCTTCAAACAGAAAGACACCCTCGCCCACCATAGCGGGTGTGTTGGGCATTACAAACTGCACGCGCACGCCTGCGGGCAGGATCGCCTGATAGCGGGCGTGATCCCATCCAAGGGCGATCGACAGCAGAGCCTTGCCTGCCAGGCAGTCGCCAAGCTCTGCGATCAGCGCTTCGACCTGATGCGGCTTGCAGGCAACCAGAACGGTGTCGGCATCGCGCACAGCATCTTTGGCGGTGGCGGCGGTAGCAAAGCCAAGCTCGGCAGATTTCTTTTGTAACATATCAGCGGCGGGATCAAAGGCAACGATGTCGGCGGCAAGAAGCCCCTTTGCGGAGATGAAGCCGCGCGCCAGCGCGGTTGCCATGTTGCCCATTCCCATAAAAGCGATTTTCATCAGAAAACTCTCCTATATATAAAATATACTATCATTATACTCCTGCAAGGTTTTCCTGTCAAGAATCGACAGAATTTTTGTGCGTACAGATGTGCAAATATAACGGAAATCGCGGCAATTGGAAAAAACAAAAAATGAAATCTTGAAAATGTAGAAAATTAATTTTACAAAATTGGAAAAAATGGTAGAAAAATTAGAATACAAGCCGATGAGGAAAAAGTGCTTGCGTTACGCGCGCGTAGATTTTTTCTCTTTACAGAAAGCAAAATTTATGGTAAAATAGAAGGCATCAACGACCGAAAGGAGAGCGCTATGCGCCTGGATAAGCTACTCAGCGTTGCGGCAGTCGCCACGCGCTCGGAAACTGCGCGCGCCGTTCGCGCAGGACAGATCACAGTAAACGGCACACCCGCACGCCGCGCCGATATGCAGGTGGATCCTGCCAAGGATGCGGTGCTGTATGAGGGTGAGCCGGTGATCTATAAGCAGTTTCGTTACGTATTGTTGAACAAGCCCGATGGCTATGTCAGTGCCACGGAGGATGGGCGGGATCCCACCGTGCTTGAGCTGTTGCCCGAATCGCTTGCCGCGCAGGGACTTTTTCCGTGCGGCAGACTTGATAAGCACACGCTGGGGCTGATGCTGCTGACCAACAACGGAGAGCTGTCGCATCGCTTGCTTTCCCCCCGTCGGCACGTCACCAAAAAATATGCCTTCCGCGCCAAGTTCCCGATCTCGAAAGAGGATTGCATCAAATTCCGATCAGGGCTTGTGCTGGAGGACGGATATGAGACCAAGCCCGCCGAGATCGAGCTGTTCGAGGACGGAAGATCCGGAATCATCACCCTGACCGAGGGCAAGTACCACCAGATCAAGCGTATGCTGGAGGCACTGCACAATCAGATCACGGCGCTGGAGCGCATCAGCTTCGGCCCGCTTTTGTTGGATGATGGTCTTTCGCGCGGCGAATGGCGTGAGCTGACACCCGACGAGGAAGCGGCGCTGTTCGTTGCCGCCGAGCTGGATCCCGCCACACAGAAAAAGTAGACCAACCGAAAGGAAACCCCATACATGGATATGATGAAAAAGCTTGCCGAGGAGCTGTCTCTCGGCGTAGAACAGGTCACCAGGACCGTAGCCCTGATTGACGAAGGAAACACCATTCCCTTTATCGCGCGTTACCGCAAGGAGGTAACGGGCGAGCTGGATGACACGGTGCTTCGTAAGCTGGAGGAGCGCTTGCGCTATCTGCGCAATATTGAGGCGCGCAAGCAAGAGGTGATCGGTCTGATTGCCGCGCAGGAAAAGCTGACCCCCGAGATTGAGGCGGCGATCCTTGCCGCTAACACCATTACCGAGGTGGATGATATCTACCGTCCCTTCCGTCCTCACCGCAAGACCCGCGCCTCGGTGGCGCGCGAGCGCGGTCTTGAGCCTCTTGCCGAGGCGCTGATCGCACAGGAAACGTCGTACACGCCCACGATCGAGGAGCTTGCCGCTACCTTTGTGGACGAGGAAAAGGGCGTGCCCGATGCCGAGGCGGCATTGGCAGGTGCTATGGATATCATTGCCGAGGATATTTCGGACAATGCGGCATACCGCAAGATGATCCGTACGCTCACCTTCCGCCACGGCGAGCTGGTCTCGAAGCAGGCGAAGGAAGAGGATTCGGTTTACGCGCAGTATTACGATTACCACGAGCCTGTGCATCGCGTACCCGGTCACCGCGTGCTTGCCATCAATCGCGGTGAAAAAGAAGACTTTCTCAAGGCTTCGATCACGGTTTCTCCTGACATCATTTTGAATTATCTTTTCAATGAAGTGGTCAAGCCCGGCAACAGCCCCGCAAAAAAATACGTTGCCGCCGCTGTGACGGATAGCTATGAGCGCCTGATTGCTCCCTCGGTCGAGCGTGAGCTGCGCAGCGACCTCTTTGACGAGGCATGCAAGGGCGCGATCGTGCTGTTCTCGGACAACCTGCGTAACCTGTTGATGGGCGCACCTCTCAAGGGCAAGACCGTGCTTGGCTATGACCCCGGCTACGGTCACGGCTGTAAGCTGGCGGTAGTGGATAAAACGGGTAAGGTGCTGGATACCGCCGTCATCTATCCCAATAAGCCTCAGCAGCGCACCGAGGAATCAAAACGCATTATGCGTCGCCTCATTTTGGCGCACAAGGTTGATGTGATCGCCATCGGCAACGGCACGGCATCGCGCGAGAGCGAGAGCTTTGTTGCCGACCTGCTGCGCGAGATGCAGGTTCCCACCAAATATATTATTGTCAGCGAATCGGGTGCATCGGTTTATTCGGCATCCAAGCTTGCCGCCGATGAATTCCCCGAATTTGACGTCATGCAGCGTTCGGCAGTGTCGATCGCCCGCCGCCTGCAGGACCCGCTTGCCGAGCTTGTCAAGATCGATCCCAAGGCAATCGGCGTGGGACAGTATCAGCACGATATGAAGCCTGCACAGCTGGATGAATCGCTTTCTCACGTGGTCGAGGACTGCGTAAACAGTGTCGGCGTTGACTTGAATACCGCATCCCATTCTCTGCTTTCCTACATTTCGGGCATCAATGCTACCAGCGCGAAAAACATTGTAAAATACCGCGAGGAAAACGGCGAGTTCCGTACCCGTTCCGAGGTTTTGAAGGTGCCGCGCATCGGCGCGAAGGCGTACGAGCAGTGCGCAGGATTTTTGCGCGTGCCCGGCTCGCGTGAGGTGCTGGACAATACCGCCGTGCATCCCGAATCCTATGCCGCCGCACACGCGCTGCTGCGCCACTTCGGTTATACCGAGGAGGATGTGCGCGCAGGCAAGCTTGCAGGCATTGCCGCCAGAATTCGCAAGGAGGGCGCTGCCGCCCTTGCCACAGAGCTTGGCGTGGGCGAGCCCACATTGCGCGATATTGCCGAGGAGCTGGAAAAGCCCGGCCGCGACCTGCGCGACGACTTTGAGCCCCCAATCCTGCGCGACGACGTGCTGGAGCTTTCTGACCTGAAGCCCGGCATGCTGCTCAACGGCACGGTGCGCAACGTCATCGACTTCGGCGCGTTTGTGGATATCGGCGTGCATCAGGATGGTTTGGTGCATATTTCCGAGCTTTCCGATCGCTTCGTCAAGCATCCCCGTGAGGTGGTTGCCGTTGGCGATATCGTCAAGGTGCGCGTGCTGAGTGTCGATGTGGCGAAAAAGCGTATTGCACTTTCGATGAAGACACCGAAGGGCGAATCCTGATTTCTGCACCGATTTGTTCATACATGAACGATAAATACACAATTTATTCACATAAACGCCCCGCCCATCACTTTGGGCGGGGCGTGCCTTGTGCATCTTGCATAAAGTGGTGAATTAAATTTTGGATATTTGCCATCTTCCCAACAAGCGGGAAGTTTGCTATAATAATATATGTTAGAAAATCTTTATATGGGCGCAGTGCGCCCCGCCAAGGAGGAATACAGTATGGCAAGTTTATCGCTCAGACACATTTATAAGAAATATCCGGGTGGTGTTACCGCTGTGTCGGATTTCAACCTGGAAATCAAAGATAAGGAATTTATCATCTTCGTCGGTCCCTCGGGTTGTGGTAAAACCACCACGCTCCGTATGATTGCAGGTCTTGAAGAAATTACCGAGGGTGAGCTGTTCATCGGCGACCGCCTTGTAAATGACGTAGCACCTAAGGATCGTAAGATCGCGATGGTGTTCCAGAACTACGCTCTGTATCCTCATATGTCCGTGTTCGATAACATGGCATTCGGTTTGAAGCTGAACAAGACCCCGAAGGAAGAGATCAAGCGCCGCGTAGAGGAGGCTGCCCGTATCCTGGATATCACTCACCTGCTTGATCGTAAGCCCAAGGCTCTTTCGGGTGGTCAGAAGCAGCGTGTTGCACTTGGCCGTGCAATCGTTCGTAACCCCATGGTATTCCTTCTGGACGAGCCTCTGTCCAACCTGGATGCAAAGCTTCGTGCCGCAATGAGAACCGAGCTGACCAAGCTTCACAAGCGCGTTGGTACCACCTTTATCTACGTTACGCACGACCAGGTCGAGGCTATGACCATGGCAACCCGTATCGTTGTTATGAAGGACGGTCTGATTCAGCAGGTCGATACTCCTCAGAACCTTTACGATAACCCTGTTAACATCTTCGTTGCAGGCTTTATTGGCACTCCTCAGATGAACTTCATCAACGGTAAGCTGACCAAGAAGGGCGAGGACGTTTACTTCGAGTTCGAGGAAAACTCCCTCAAGCTTCCCAAGGAAAAGGTTGCTGCTCCCGAGCTTGCTGAGTACATCGGCAAGGAAGTGGTTGCAGGCCTGCGTCCCGAGTGTATCCACGACGAGCCTATGCAGCTTGCCGCATTCCCGGATAGCACCATCGAGGTTAACGTTGACGTAACCGAGCTGATGGGCGCAGAGATTTATCTCTACCTTAAGAATGGCGAAGAGACCAACCTCATTGCTCGCGTTTCCTCGCGTTCTTCCAGCCGCGCAGGCGACACCATCAAGGTGGCTCTCGATGTTTCCCGTATCCACATCTTCGATAAGGATACCGAGAAGTGCATCGTTCACTAATGATAATAAAAAAGCCCGCAACCGTGGTTGCGGGCTTTTTTATTGACAGAACGCATAAAATGAGGTACAATATATAAGAAGAAAGTGAGGTGGGCGTATGGACCCCCGTGAAAAGGAATACCGCAGTATGTCCAAGCGGCTGGGCGTGGTGCTTGTGCTGTTTTTGGTGCTGTTTTTCGTGCGCTCGCTGGTGCAGGTCGGATTTGGGCTTTTACAGCTGTTTTTAGACCCCGTCCCCTATGATACGGCGTATCAGCTGTTGGGCGGTTTGCTGTATGCGCTCTGCTTCCTCATCCCCGTGCTGGTATTTCAGCCCATATCGTTTGGCGAGCGTGTCGAGCCGATCCTGTTTGAAGCAAAGCTGCCCCGCCGCACACTTTGCTATCTTTTTGCAGGACTTGCGGTGCTGATCACTGCTTCGGCGATCAATACCTATCTGCTTTCCTTTTTCGATTATAGCAGCTTCACCGAGGAGTTCTTTGTCCCCATCGAGACCTCGACTCCCCGACAGATTGTGTTGCAGGTGCTGACGGTTGCAGTTATCCCCGCCTTTGTTGAAGAATTGCTCTTCCGTGGTGTGATCTTAAGCAATCTGTTGCCTTATGGCCGCACAAGTGCTCTTGTAGCAAGCGCAGTGCTTTTCGGTCTGATGCACCAGAATGCAGGACAGCTCTTTTTCGCTACCGTTGCGGGACTTGTGTTCGGTATTCTGTATTTGAAGCTTCGCACCATCTGGGCGCCCGTACTGCTGCATTTTATCAATAACTTTTACGCGGTATTCTCACAGGTGCTTGCCGAGCGTCTGCCTGCAGATCGCGTTGACTTGATGCTAATGATTCTGCAGACCGCGATCTTTGCCGCAGGTCTTGTGTCCTTTATTTACCTGTTTTGTCACGAAAAAGGAGGAACGGTGATCGAAAAACCGATCCTTTCGGTGTCACCAAAGCGCCGTTTCCGTCTCTTTTGCAGTGTGCCGATGGTTATATTCTGCGCGCTTTGCGTGGTGCAGATCGTGCTGTATCTGGTGCTTGCGATCGTTTTGTATTAAGGAGCTGTTATGAAAGAGCAAGCCATCATTACAAAAAAAGACAGAGATGCAATGCAAATGGCGCTGTCGCTGGCAGAAAAGGCAGCCGCCGAGGGTGAAACGCCGATCGGGGCGGTATTGATGTGCGGCGATACCGTAATTGCCACCGCTTACAACCATCGCGAGCGCAATCACGATATTACCTCACACGCCGAAATCGAGGTTCTGCGTGCCGCAGGAAGGGCACGCGGTGATTGGCGACTTTCGGATTGCACGCTGTACGTCACGCTTGAGCCCTGCCCCATGTGTGCGGGCGCGATACTTGCCTCGCGTGTGCCGCGGGTGGTGTACGGTGCAAAGGACCCTACCGCAGGCGCAATGGGCAGTGTGCTCAATCTGCCGCGTTTCCCACTGGGCGCACATCCCGAGGTGATTGGAGGCGTTCTGGAAACCGAATGTCGCGAGGTGCTGCAACAATTCTTCCGTGAGTGCAGAGCATAAGAAAAAGCCCCCAAACGGGGGCTTTTTCTTATGCCATTTTCTTTTCCAGGCGTTCGCGGATCGCGGCGATAAACTCGCGCGAGGTCGCGGACTGTACCTTGGTGCCGGGTACGACAAGTCCCGTCAGGTCCTTTGTCATAATGCCGTCATTCAGCGTTTCTATGCAAGCGGCTTCCAGCTTGTCGGCAAATGCTACAAGCTCCGAAAGGCCATCCATTTCACCGCGCTTGCGGAGCGCGCCCGACCAAGCATAAATCGTTGCCATCGGGTTGGTCGAGGTCTCCTCGCCTGCGCGATAGCGGTAGAAGTGCTTGGTCACCGTACCGTGTGCCGCCTCGTATTCGTACTTGCCGTCGGGCGATACCAGCACCGAGGTCATCATCGCAAGCGAGCCAAAGGCGGTAGAAACCATATCGCTCATTACGTCACCGTCATAGTTCTTGCACGCCCAGATAAAGCCGCCCGCACTGCGGATCACGCGCGCCACAGCATCGTCAATGAGGGTATAGAAATAGGTGATGCCTGCTTCCTCAAATTTCGTGCGGTAATCGGCGTTGTAGATCTCGTCAAAGATCAGCTTGAAGGTCTGATCGTATTGCTTCGAAATGGTATCCTTGGTCGAAAACCAAAGATCCTGCTTGGTGGAAAGCGCGTACTGGAAGCAGGAGTGTGCGAAGGAGCGGATCGAGCTATCCTTGTTGTAAGAGCCCTGCAGAACGCCGGGGCACTCGAAATTGTAAACCGTCTCGCGGAAGGTCTCGTTGCCCTCTTTGTCGGTAAATACCAGCTCGGCGCGGCCCTCGGTGGGTACGCGGTATTCGGTTGCCTTGTAAACGTCGCCATAGGCGTGACGGGCAATGGTAATGGGCTTTTTCCAGTTGCGCACCGCGGGAGTGATCGAATCGATCAGAATGGGCGCGCGGAACACGGTGCCGTCAAGCATAGCGCGGATGGTGCCGTTGGGGCTCTTCCACATCTCGGAAAGGCCGTATTCCTCAACGCGTTGTTTGTTGGGGGTGATGGTGGCACACTTTACGGCAACGCCGTATTTCTTGGCGGCGTTTGCGGAATCCACGGTTACCTGATCCTTAGTGCGCTCACGCTCGGGAAGGCCTAAGTCGTAATACTCGGTTTTCAGATCTACAAAGGGAAGCAGCAGCTCGTCCTTGATCATCTGCCAGAGCACGCGGGTCATTTCGTCGCCGTCCATTTCGACCAGCGGCGTTGTCATTTTGATTTTTTCCATATTCAATACCTCCGAACCTTGGAAAAACGTTGAATCCGTTATTTGTTCTGTGCGGCGTAATAGTTCATCAGGCAACCGCGAAGGATGATCTCCTTCTCATTATCGGTCAGGCCCTTGATCTCCAGCGTGATGTCAGTTACACTGCCGTCGCGGCGAATCGCCTTGGCAGCAAAGACCTCGTCGCCTGCGGCGATCTTTTCGCGCACATTGGGGACGAACACAAAGTCGCCCTCTTCAAACGGGAATTCTGCACCCGTGGGCAGGGTAAAGGGAAGAATACCCCAGTTGATGCAGTTCGAGCGATAGCGCTTGGTAGCAAACTCATAGCAGATGTTACCAAAGCCGCCCAGCACCTTCTGGCAGGATGCCGCCTGCTCGCGCGCCGAGCCGTCGCCGGGGCGGTTGGCAAATACGCAGGAGCCGAATTGGGTCACCGGTGCAAGCGTCTCTGCTGCGCCGACCTTGGAAAGGGCAAAGCGTACCTTTTCAGGCATCTCACCCGCACGGCGTGCTGCCTCGTCGGCGGCAACTGCCTTCGAGCGACCAACGTATTCGGGGCATCTGCGCGAGAGTGCAAACTCCGACAGACGCAGGGGGTTGGAACGGTAAGACGAGGTCTCGCCCGAGGGGATCAGCTCGTCGGTGGTGGTAACGGGATCGCGGATCACGGCAGCCAGCTCCAGCAGCATATTGTCGGCAAGCTCGTACATCTTGGGCCAGTCGGTGATGTTCGGACCAAGAATGAGGTCTGCGTTCTTATCTGCCTTGTCAAAGCCATAGTAGCAGCGCTTTTCATAAACCGAACGGTCATAGTGATAAGCGTGTGCGGTGTGATCGTAGTCGATATCGGTTGCCGCGGTGATGATACCGCCATTTGCGGCGGTAGCGGCGATGCTGCGCGCATCCATCAGTGCAACGCCCGAAAGCTGTCCCTCGCCGGGCTTCGAGCCCTCACGATTGGGGAAGTTACGGGTGGTGTGACGAAGCGACAGACCGTTGTTGGCAGGTACGTCGCCTGCACCAAAGCAGGGACCGCAGAACGAGGGCTTGATCACCGCGCCGTTTGCCAGCAGGTCGGCAGAAACGCCGATACGGGTCAGCTCCAGCGAAACAGGGATGCTGGTGGGGTAGACCGACAGCGAGAAGTAGCTGTTGCCCACGTTGCCGGTTTTCAGGATCGACGAAGCCTCGTCGATGCTGTCAAACATACCGCCCGCGCAGCCCGCGATAATGCCCTGATCGGCCATTACCGTGCCGTCCTCGCGCACCTTGGAAACAAGGTCGAGCTTTGCTTTGTCGCCAAATTTCGCCTTTGCCTCAGCCTCGACCTCGGCAAGCAGCTCCTTTGCGTGCTCGTTAAAGTAATGAATGGTGTATGCGCGAGAGGGGTGGAAGGGAAGAGCGATCATCGATTCCATCTTGGAAAGGTCGATCTCTACCATACGGTCGTAATATGCCACCTTGCCGGGCTCCAGCTTGCGGTAATCCTCGGGTCTGCCGTGCGCCTTGTAGTGCGCCTCAACGGTCTCGTCGGTCGCCCAGATCGAGGAAAGGCAGGTAGTCTCGGTGGTCATAACGTCGATGCCGTTACGGAAGTCGATCGGCAAGTGCTTAAGACCGGGCCCCGCGAACTCCAGAACGCGGTTCTTGACAAAGCCCGATGCAAAGGTCGCACCGACAAGCGCAAGCGCCACGTCGTGCGGGCCGATGCCGCGCTTCGGCTTGCCCGTGAGATACACCAGCACCACCTCGGGTGCG
>JBGVCY010000097.1:0-3140 GCA_045119135.1 Eubacteriales bacterium
TTGCTTTTGGCGAATGTTCAACAGACGAATGACCACAGGGCTCAGCACAATATTAAAGCCAAGCTCAAACAGGAAGTTCGCGCCCGCAAGGCCAAGAAAGGCATATGCCGTAGCATTTGCAAAGCCAAGGCCCTCTGCCCACATCGCAACAGTATCCCAGAAAAAGAGCTTGCAGCCGATCAAAAAGATGCCCGTGTTGGCAACAGGACAAGCGATCGCCGCCGCCACAACCGCCACATAGCGATTCACCTTTTGAAGCAGCTTGTAAGCAACGCTGGCGAAAAAGCCGCAGGCAAGTCCCTTCAGCAGCACGGTAACAATCGTACCTGCTACATTCACGGCAAGGAACGCTGCCGCATCACCGCTGATCAGAACGGTAATGCCGAAGGCAAGACCCAGCCAGGCACCGACAACCGTGCCGCAGGTCGCCGCGCCGATGACGATGGGGATCAGCACAAGCGAGACCGAGAAGGGTCCGAGGTGGATGAAGGAGCCCAGCAGCTGCAGTACGACGACGATTGCCGTCAAAAGGCCTGCCAGCGTGAGGGTTTTGGTGGATATTCTTTTTGTACGCTTCATTCGGAAGCCTCCTTTGGGGACTTTACCCCATGCTGTCGCCCCGCCTTGTGCGGGTGCAACGCAGTTCTAAATTTATCAAAAAGGTGTTCCCTTTGATATCAAAATGTGGGTTTATCGATCCCGTTTGTGGGCTTTTTCGATTTTCGCCGTGTTCAGAACGGCAATGCGGTAAAGGCCCTTATGGGCAAGATGCTTCTCGCAACTTGCATGCAATTCGGCAAGCGGCAACAGCAATTCCGCCTCCTCACCCGTCACGGCGATCGGCAGATTCTTTTTGCCAAGCTCCTCTTCAAAACGCGCAATCAAACCGCGAATCGCGGCAACGTGTCCGAACACAAGACCTGCGCGCATACTGTCGGCACTGTTCGTACCGATGGCGCGGCGGGGCGCGGAAAGCGATACGGCGGAAAGAAGAGCCGCTCCGTCGCGCAGGGCGGCGGCATTCAACGAAAGACCGGGTAGGATACAGCAACCTGCAAAAAGGGGACTTTCTTCACCCCCGTCCACGGCGCAAAGAGTGGTAACAGCACCACAATGCAACACCAAGAAGGGGGGCTTCAGCACGGTAAGCGCGCCCGAAACATTTGCCACCAGATCGGCGCCAAGCTCGGCGGGGCTGTCGGTGTGAATGGTAAAGCCCGTGCGCAGTCCTGCGCCCACAACGAGGCACGCCGCCTGCGGCAAAAGGCGAGCAAGCGCCGCCCGCAATTCGTCGGTCAGGGCGGGCACCACCGATGCCAGCACCACTGCCTCGACATCGTGTGCTTCGGTCAGGCGCCACGCGGGCATCGAGGCAAGCAACGCCTCGTATTCATCGGCTGTGCGTGCAGGATATGCGGCAATGCGAAAGCTTGCCGCAGGTGTTGTCTTTTCAACACTCTCGTCGGGTAAAAACATCGCGAACGAGATGGATCGATTATCTAAAATGGCTGTAACGATCATATTACTCCTGCTCCTCGCCACCCTCGGCAGGTGCGGTTTCAGAAACGGGCACACGTTCACGCTTTTCTGCTTTCTCACGCTCCTCGCGTTCGCGCTTTTCCGCCTTCTCGCGCTCCTTCTGTTCGCGCTTTTCCGCATCCTCTTTTTCCTTGCGCTCGCGAAGCAGAGCATCCAGATCCTCATAGCGTGCCTCGAGCAGCTCTTGTCCGATTGCCTTCAGATATGCCGAAAGCGACAGAATGTCCAACAGCGACAGGAAGAAGTCGTGATCGTTCTCGGTCGAAAGCTTGTCCTCTGCCAGCACCGAAAGCACGATCTCGCCTGCGCGATGGCGATTATTCTCCTTCAGAGAAAGGAATTCGTGGTAGGATTTGATCAGGTCGTCACCCGTAAATCCACAGCCCTCACGCACGCCCGTCAGCACGCGCTTGATTTCATCGATCGACAGCGTATTCTTAAGGGCATACACCAAAAGCATTTCAATGATATGGGCACGGGAATACTTTTTGCCCTCGATCGGGCTGATCAAACCACCCTTCGAGTAGTTATTGATCATAGTTTTCGTCAATGCGCGCTCGCGATAACGGGCAGACGAGATTGCCGTTTTTTCGGCAACAAGGCTAAGGATCTGGTCAAGATACAGATCGATCGCGGGGATATCGGTATCGGCAAGATCAATGTCTCCCACCGCCGCCTCGATGCGCTCAAGCAATTCCTTTTCAGTCATTTCAGTACCCCTTTTTGTGCAAAATATATCTTCAAAAATATATTATATAATAAGAAACCCGAAATTGTCAAGCCCTTTTGCTGCGTTTTATGGTTTTGAAAACCCTTTTCGCGAGCGTTGGTGTTCAGTTTTTGCAAAAAAAGAAAGACTTCTGCTAACCGCAGAAGTCTTTCTCATATTACAGATCAATTCCAAGGAAAGCCGCGCCAATGATTCCGGCATCATTGCCAAGCTCAGCAATCGCAATGCGGGACCCTTGTACAAAGCCCGCGCCGTATCGCTTCTCCTCCACAAGCGGAAGCAGGGGGCGCAACAGATTCTCGCGCTCGCCCGAAATACCGCCGCCGATGGTGATTACCTCGGGCTGAAAAATATTCACGATATTGGTAAGACCGATCGCAAGATATTGGATATATTGATCAACCACCTCGGTGGCGGCTGCGTCGCCCGCTCGCATCGCATCAAACGACGTTCTGCCCGACACCTTTCCGCTTTCTGCCACCATATCCGACATCAGCGTGGAGCGCCCCGTTGCCCGACACTCATCAATCTTTTCACACGTCATTCTGATCAGCGCCGTTGCCGAGCTGTACGATTCCCAGCAGCCGCGTCTGCCACAGTTGCAGGGGGCACCGTCGCGCTCAATCACAATGTGTCCCAGCTCCGCGCCTGCAAAGTTAAAGCCTGCGTAAACCTTGCCGTCGATGATAATGCCGCCACCGACACCCGTGCCAAGCGTGATCATCACCGAGTTGCGCGTGCCGCGCGCCGCGCCGGCAATCGCCTCGCCAAAGGCGGCGGTATTGGCATCGTTCTCAACGTGCACCGATGCCACACCCGTGCGTTCGGAAAGCAGACGGCCGATCGGAAATCTTCTGAAGGGCAGGTTGCA
>JBGVCY010000098.1:0-5578 GCA_045119135.1 Eubacteriales bacterium
GCCGTGACGATTACGATCGCCGTCGTGATGACGATCGCCGTTACGAAGCACCGCGCGGCGAAAGAGCCGCACGCGAGGAGGAAAAGCGCCGCACAAGCGGTGCGGCACGCAACAAAAAGCGCTCCTCGACCAAGCGCCCTGCCGGCAATCCCGACCTGTTCGTTCACCAGATTGTCCCTTATGTGATGTTCTGGGTGGCACTGTTTGCGGGAATCAGCTTTATTTTGCGCGATCTGTGCGATCTGGATGGCTCGACAGGCGCTTTTGGTAATTGGCTTGCCAACTTCCTTTGCGGTTTGTTTGGCGTTGGCGCTTACGTTTTGCCCCTTATATTTGTGGTGCTTTCGGTGCGCTGGAAAAAGCTGGTGCAAACAGGCCTGCTTGCCAAAAAGCTGGTGCTTTCCACTGCATTTCTCTTTTTGCTGTCGGGCATTATCCACGTTTTCAAGGAAACAAGTGTCACGCGCGGAGACCTCTTTACCACGGGATCGGTGCTTTACAATGCAGGTAAGATCCGCGCAGGAGGCGGCTTTTTCGGCGGTTTTGTCGGCGAATGGCTGGGATACGTTCTGCGCCTGCCCGGCACCATTCTGCTCGCTTGCCCCCTGTTGCTGATCATCGGCATCTATCTTGTCGGTATGACTCCGTCGGGTATTTGGCAACGCATCTCCTCAAAGGTGGGTATGATGCGCGCCCATCGCCGTGAACGCCGCGAGGCACTGTATGACGGAAAGGAAGCAAGACCGTTGCGTGCCCGCAAGGAAGCGCCTGCTGTTGCGGCGACCGAAGCGCCTGCCGTTGAAGCGCCTGCCGGAGAGGCAAGAGAGACCGCACGCCCGCACTATACCTTTGACGAGGAAGAGGAGCGCACCGAAAAGGAAGCACCCGCACCCCGTCGCCGCCCCGAGGCGGCACGTACCGAGCGTCCTGCACCCGCCGCGCCTGCGGCGCCTGCCGAGGTGTTGGATATTCCCGATGACGAGATCGAGGACGATCCCACGGGCGATGACGTCAGCGGGATCCTTACCCGTTCGGGCGCTCGCTGCGATGCACGCACCAGTGTTGAGGATATTCTGGGAGACCTGCTTGCCGAGCAGAGCGCACCCGTACCCCCCGCGGCGCCCGCCGCGCCTGCGGCTCCCGCGACTCCCGTGGCACCTGCCGCGCCTGCGGCTCCTGCCGAAAAGCAGCCGGAGGGCGATTATTACGCACCCTTCGCGCTTCCCGTGCGACCCTTCCCCAGCCGTGAGAAGACCGAGCCCGCCGCAGGGCATATCGTGATCACTCCCCACGGCACCGCATCTGCTACTCCCGTGGCACCTGCAACCCCCGCAGCCCCTGTGACCCCTGCCGCAACTCCCGTCGCTCCTGCAGTGTCGGTGGCTGACGATGAAGAAGAGGTGCTGGGTCAGGGCGGCGGCAGCTACCGCGAATCGCTTTCCACGCTCTTGGATATTGCCGACAGTGAGGAGGAGCCCGTGGCAGAAGCGCCCGTTGCCCCTGCATATACCGCAACCCCTGTGGCGCCCGCATACACAGCACCTGCCACTCCCGTGCCCCCTGTGATACCCGCCACCCCCGCGTATACGCCTGCTCCCGCGCCTCGCGCCGAAGCACCCGTTACCGCACAGCCCGCTGTGGGTAGTGGCTTCGCCTTTTTTGATGACGAAGTGGAAGCCGAGGAAGAGGAGACACCCGTCGCACCCGTTACCCCCGCACCTGCACGCGGTGTGCGGATGTCCTTTGCCGATGCTGCGGACACCCTTGATGCAGAAGAGGAAATCGACGAGCCGGAAGAGGATACCGCCGAGGATGACGAGTATGCCTTCGGTACGCCCGTGCGCCCCGCGCCCTTCACCCCCCCCGTGCGCCCTGCTACACCCGTTGCGGCGCGCACCGAGCCTGTGCGCCCTGCGCCGCCTCCTCCTCTGCCCGAGCCTCCCCCCGCACCCCGTGAATACCATTATCCCCCCATCGATCTTCTGAGCGAGGATCAAAACCAACACAACGACGATTTCTGGGAAGAGATTGAGGAAACCAAGGAAACCCTGCGCTCCACACTGGATAGCTTCAATATTCACATTCAAGAGGAGATCGTTTCCTCGCACGGCCCCTCGGTCACGCGCTATGAGGTGCGCCCCGAAAAGGGTGTCAGCGTGCGCTCGGTGATCAACCGTATCGACGATATTTCGCTGAATCTTGCGGCTTCGGTGCGTATCGAGGCACCGATCCCCGGCAAGCCTGCAATCGGCATTGAGGTGCCGAATAAGATACGCGAGACCGTATATATGCGCACGATGCTGGAATCCGAGAAATTTCAAGCATCCACCGCACCCCTTGAGGTGCCGCTGGGTCTTGACGTTGGTGGCGAGGTGCGTATGTGCGACCTTGCCAAGATGCCTCACCTGCTGATTGCCGGTACAACCGGCTCGGGTAAATCGGTTTGTATCAACTCGATCCTTGTCAGCCTTATTTACAAGACCTCGCCCGAGGATCTGAGACTCATACTGATCGACCCCAAGCAGATCGAATTTGCTCCCTACGAGCACGTGCCGCACCTGTATATGCCGATTGTTACCGATATGCAGCGCGCCGCAGGCGCACTTGCCTGTGCCGTGCAGGAGATGGAGCGCCGCTTCAGCCTGATCAAGGATGTTGGTGTGCGCGATATCTCGGCGTATAACGAGGCAGTGAAGAACGACCCCGAGCGTGAGCATCTGCCCCGTATGGTCATCGTAATCGATGAGTTTGCCGATCTGAAGATGAGTAGCACCAACAACGATCCCGAAAACTTCACCTGCCGTCTTGCGCAAAAGGCGCGTGCCGCAGGCATCCACCTGATCATCGGTACACAGCGCCCGTCGGTTGACGTTATCACGGGTAAGCTGAAAACCAACATTGCCTCGCGTATCGCCTTTATGGTGAAGCAGCAGGTCGACTCCCGTACCATTCTTGACGTCAACGGTGCCGAGGCACTGACGGGTCGTGGCGATATGCTGTATATGCCTACCAACTCGCAGGACAAGCAGCCCGTTCGTATTCAGGGTGCCTTCGTGTCGGATGCCGAGCTGGAGCGCGTGATCTCGTACGTGATCAAGCACAACGATCCCGTGCAGTACAACCAGGCATTTATGGATCAGATCGAGGCAGAGGTTGCCCGCGCCGCCAATCAGGGGCGCAAGGGCGGTGCCGACGATGATGTCGATGACGATGCCGACGACGGTGAGGATCCCTTGTTCCGCGATGCACTGCGCATTGTGGTGGAAAGTCAGAAGGCAGCGACCTCGCTTCTCCAGCGGCGCCTGAGCGTTGGCTACGGCCGCGCGGCGAAGCTGATCGACCATATGGAAGCGCTGGGCTACGTCAGCGCACCCGACGGCAATAAGCCCCGTCGCGTGCTGATTACCCCCCAGCAGTATGCCACGATGTCGATGAACGGCGAGGATGGCTTTGACGACGACGAATACTAAAACAAAAAACACCCGTGAGCAATCACGGGTGTTTTTTGTTGTAACTCTGCCGATAAGCCGGGTTCTGTCGTGAACGGTCATCTATCTGCGCGCCGTGTCACCACGGCGCTTCGGGGCAAAGCCCCGTGCCACCCGGGGAATATGCGTCGGGCAGACATTCCCCATACGGTGTTGCTTCGGATAGGGTTTACAGCAAACCTATGTTACCATAGGAGTGGGTGAGCTCTTACCTCGCCTTTCCATCCTTACCTCAAATGAGGCGGTTTCTTTCTGTTGCACTTTCCCGGCAGTCACCTGCGGCTGACGTTATCAGCTATCCTGCCCTTTGAAGCCCGGACTTTCCTCACGGTAATACCTTTCGGCAACATACCGCGCGACCGTTTAGCAAAGTTACCTCGCTATTATAGCACGCGAAAAAGCTTTTGTCAAGGGCGATTGTCGATGACGCCCGCGGTCAATAATTGCAGGGTACGTCCCCTTTTTCGGTTGACACGCACCGAAAAATATGCTATACTCGAAGAAAGGAATTTTATGTCGAAAGAGCGCTTTGCTTTTTTGATAAAGGAGAGATATGGGAGAGTTTTTATCCTGCTTTGCGAGCCTGCTGTTACTCACGCTTGCTCCCCCCGTGGTGCTGGGTCTTGCTGTGTGGCTTTGCCAAAGAACGTTTTGTATATTCGTCGGTGAATACAGCGGCAGACCTCTGCTGCTTGCCGCCTCGGCGCTTTCCACCCCGTTGCGCGAGGCAGGACACGCGCTTGGCTGTATGCTGTTTTTCCACCGTATCGAGGATATGTGCCTGTTTAACGCGAATGACCCCGATGGTGAGCTTGGCTTTGTCGAGCATTCGTATAATCCCCGTAACCCCATCGCCCTGCTTGGCAACCTTGCTTATGCATTGGCACC
This sequence comes from Eubacteriales bacterium, assembly GCA_045119135.1. Lineage (GTDB taxonomy): Bacteria > Bacillota > Clostridia > Oscillospirales > CAG-272 > Firm-07. The sequence goes on from JBGVCY010000098.1 coordinate 4,377, forward strand.
CGTAGCGCTCGGGTTGTTTGCTGTGCTGATCGTGTTCCTTTCCTGCTTCCGCGGTGTCATCGGTCCCTTTTTTGATGAGATCGCGCTACTGCGAGAGGGAAGCGCAGGTTTTGCCGATTATGCCCGTACCACCTTTTCACTGATTCCCCAAATGTTCGGGGGCGGCACGGCAGGCGTCGTTTCCAAAATCATTGGCACCGTACTGCTGGTGCTGATCTGTCTTGGTATTCACGTGACTCCGCGCGACCTTGCCGATGCTTTTTCGGGCTTTCTGATCTATGCGGGCGTGGCGGCGCTGACCTCGTTTGTGCTGGTGCTGTTTGATGTGCGCGTGGTGCGTATGGTGATCGCGGGGCTTGGTAGCTTTGCCACCGCCGTGACCGCATTGTTTGCTGTGGTGTTGCTTGCCGCCGCCGCACTGCTTGCCGTTGGCGCTGTGTTTTTCCTGATCCGCACGCTCTTTGAGCTTGACCGTGTGGAATCGGACAAATAAAATATAAAGGAAGGTAAATTATGCAAAAGCTGATGAAAAATTGGATCTTTACCCTGATCGTATGTATCCTTCTGTCTATACTGTCACTTTTGATGTTTCTGGATGGCTTCGGGGTCGGTGACATCTATCTTGGTAAGACCATCATCCACTTGCTGACTGCTGTGGTGCTGGGACTGTATACGGTTTTTGTGCTGTTCCCGTTGGTGATCCGCTATCGCGGCACGGCGCAGGCATTTGTGATCGTTGAAACCGTCATCCTTCTGATCACCGTTGTGGGTCAGGCGTGCAGCGATTTCATCAACATCCCTCTGTTTTCCACACTTCCCGTCTGCTCGGCGTTGGGTCTTGCGCTCTGGCTGCGCGGCGCAGTGGAAACGGTACACGCCTATCTTCTGCGTGGCACCGACGCCAAGAAAAAGATTCCTCTGTGGGGGCTTTGCCTTTACATATTGCTTTCCGCCGTTGGCGTGTGGCAGATGGTAAAACCTCTGATTCCCGATAAGTATTTCATCTTCTGCATCGGCGTGCTGTCGCTGGTCATTGCTGTGATCTTTGGCTATACCACGGCACTCAACCGCCGTGTCTCGGGCGCCTCTGAACGCGCCAAGCAAAAGCGCGAAAAGAAAAAGGCAGAGCGCGCCGCAAAGGAAGCCGCCGCTGCCGCCAAGCAAGCGGATAAAGCCGAAAAGGCGGTTGTGCCCGTACAGCA
>JBGVCY010000099.1:0-2570 GCA_045119135.1 Eubacteriales bacterium
TTTAAAGTTTGTTAAATTAATATTTATACTTGACAAATCTTTTATTTATGTTATGATTATATTGCAGTTACCTTGCATTTAAAAACCTTTCAGGAGGATGATGATGGAACATAAGTTTTTAAACCGTTACCCCTTGGGTAACCCCCACCGCGTATGGAAACAGGATAAATTTATCCTTTCTGCTTTTTCTCCCGCTTGTGTACATTACAATCAAAACATGAAAAACCCCAACGCCTATGCTGATGCACGCCGTGCCGTAAAGGTATGTGCAGATGCAGGCTTCAATATGCTGGAAATGGGCTGGGCTACCCCCGAGGTGCTTCGCGCAGCCGTTCCCGCCTGCGAGGAGCTTGGTATTGATCTGATCTATCAGAACCTTGAGGTTGTTGGCGGTATGCAGCAGAGAATCGGTGCCGTGGAAAAGACCGATATCGAAAAGGATGTCAAGGAAATCGTTGAAATGCTGCGCCCCTACAAGCACACCATTGGCTATTATATCTGGGACGAGCCCTATCACGATAAGCAGGTGAAAGAGGCACGCAAGCAGATGGACCTGTTCCAGAAGTACGATCCCAACGCACTGCTGTTCTGCGTGGCGATCCCCAGCTATAACGATTCTTACACCTGGCAGAACGGTCAGTTCCCCTCGTACCTTGAGCGCTATCTGACCGATATCGATCCCGTTGTGCTGTCGCTTGACTACTATCCCGTCGGTATGGAAGAGCACGACGAGGAGCGTCAGGTCGACGAGTCGCTGATGTGGTGCGACCTTGGTCTGATGAAGAAGCTGGCAGCCGAGCACGGTATGCCCATGTGGTTCTACTATCAGGGTCAGAACCTGCACAATTACCCCCATTTCGTATTCGAGATGGTGCGCTTGTTTATGAATGCAGGCGTTCTGTACGGCGCAAAGGGCCTGCAGCACTACACCGCTGCCGAGGCAGTTGTTACGTGGGACGGCTATCCCGACATCTATTTCGAGGATCAGAAAAAGATCCACGCCGAGTTCCGCGAAATTGGCAATACGCTGATGGCACTGGATTGCAAGCGCGTTTTCCACGATGCTTCGCTCCTGCCCGATTGCCCCTATACCGAGGGTCTGCACAACACCATGGCTGAAAGCGAGCTGATGGCAGGCAACCTGCCTTACCGCGTATCGGCATCCGAGTTTGAGGATGCATACGGCAATAAGTATCTGATGGTGCTCAACCGCGATTACAAGGTAGAGAAGAAGGTCGTTATCGATATGAAAGCCACCTCTCGCATCTATGAGGTTAGCAAAAAGGATGGCGTACAGCGCGTCGTAGCCGGTGCTGCCGACAAGCTGGAGGTCACGCTTGGCAAGGGCGATATGGCACTGTTCCGCATCCAGCCCGCTGCTGAGGAAGCATTCACTGTTGAATACGTTCTGGAAAAGAACGATATCTAAAAGAAAAAGCCGCCGAAAGGCGGCTTTTTCTTTTGCGAAAAATTTAACAACCCCCTTGCTTTTTCCCCTTGATTATGAGATAATAAAAATAAGGTGAAAATCACACAAAAAGGAGATCTACTATGGCTGATTTTTATATGATGGGCGAACAAGGCGCTGCTACCCAAAACAGTGTTGAGCATAAGATTCTTGCCCGTTACCCACTTTCCAATCCCACAAGAAAATGGAAGCAGGATAATTTTGTTCTTTCGCAATTTGAAGCCTTCGGCAACAATATGCGTAAGACCGTCAAGGCTATGGCAGATGTCGGCTTTGATATGGTAGAGATTGGCTGGGCTACCCCTGAGCAGGCAGAAGCTGCCGTTGCGCTTTGCCAGCAGTTTGGTCTTAAGCTTGTATATCAGAATCTCAGCCGCTTTGGCGGTGCCTGGGATCGCGATCCCGAAGGTAAAACCGGCAACTCCCCCTTCTTTGAAAACGTCTATAAAAATAATGGCTACTGTGGCGGCGATGTGTCGCGCACGGGTGTCAAGCTGGATATTCGTTCGGTCATTGCCGAGAAAAAGGGCAAGGTTGCAGGCTACTATATTTGGGACGAGCCCTTCTTCGAGCTGCAAATGGAAGAATGCTGCAAGGAGATCGACGCCGTTGAGGAGCTGGATCCCGCCGCACTGCCTTTTGTTGTTGTAAATCCCAGCTATGGTCCTGATTCCAACTGGCAGATTAACAACTATGCCGCGTATATTGAGCGTGCTGCTTCTATCATCAATCCCCCCGTGCTTTCCTTTGATTATTATCCCGTTGGCACGCCCGAGCAGAACGAGAAGGATCAGCTGGACAACTCGCCGATGTGGTGCGATATGTATGTAGTTTCTAAAACTGCAAAGGCACACAATATGCCCTTCTGGTTCTATTATCAGGGCGAAAACCTGCATAACGTGCCCTTCTTCACCTTCGCCATGACGCGTATGGTCATGTATGCGGGTGCGCTGTACGGTGCCAAGGCGTTGCAGCATTATCGCGCACGCTACGCGATCGTCGATCCCGATGGCAACCGCTTGCCTTATTTCGATCTGCAAAAAGAGATCAACGCCGAATTCCGCGCTCTGGGCGACACGCTGATGGCGCTGGATTGCAAGCA
>JBGVCY010000100.1:0-9986 GCA_045119135.1 Eubacteriales bacterium
TCGCTGCCCACCGGCTTTCCAAGCTCCTCGTCCGAGGAGATTTTGTCAAGAATATCATCTTGGATCTGAAAGGCAAGACCAACGCTTTCTCCGTATTCACGGGCTGCTTTTATTTTATCTTCGTCCGCTCCGGCGGCAATACATCCAAGCTCGCAGGCAGCCTTGATAAGACAGCCTGTCTTTTTGGCGTCCATTTCTCTCAGAGCTTCAATGGGCGCGGCGGTGTTTTCATTTTGCAGGTCGATCACCTGACCACCGATCATTCCGTGCGCGCCGGCATAGGAAGCCAAAGCTTTTGAAGCAAGCCTGCAAGCCCTGTCTCCCAAAAGCGAAGTGGCTTCATCGGAATTGATAACCTCAAAAGCCATTGTCAAAAGCGCGTCTCCGGCAAGCAGTGCGAATGCCTCTCCGAACTTTTTGTGGTTAGAGGGTCTGCCCCTGCGAAGGTCGTCGTCATCCATACACGGCAGATCGTCATGGATCAGCGAATAGGTGTGGATCATCTCTACCGCCGCCGCAAACGGCAATGCCGCTTCGTCGCTACCGCCAAACAGACGGCAGAATTCAAGCACCAGCGTGGGGCGGATACGCTTAGCGCGGGATAAGAGGCTATACCGCTCGGCTGCAAGCTCTGTGGCAAAATCGGAGTCTTTTCTGTTTGTGTACGCATCCAGCACCCCGTTGATCAGCTCGGCGTTCGCCGTGAGTCTTTCCTTCAGATTCATTCGGCACGCTCGCTCTCAAAGGCAACGGTCTCTACCGTTCCATCCTCGCCCACGCGCACGGTCAGCACGCGCTGCTCTGCTTCGTCAATGCGCTTGTTACAAAGGCGCACCAGCTCGACACCGCGCTCAAACAGTGCCAACGATTCGTCAAGTCCGACGTTACCGTTTTCCAGTGCCTCAACAAGCTTTTGCAGCTCGGCAAGGGATTTTTCAAAGCTGAATTCCTTTTCTGCCATATCAATGCTCGCTTTCCCGAACGTCATCTACTGTGACGTTCGCTGTTTTATCCGCAAAGCGGATATAAAGTCTGTCACCCTTTGAAAGCCCTTCGGCACGGGTGACGGGTCTGTTATCGGGATCAAATACCGCTGCATATCCGCGTGTCAGCACACGCAAGGGATCAAGCGTTTCCAGCTTGGCACAAAGCGCGGTAAAGGCGTTGCGCGATGCAGTGACGCGACGTTCAGTCGCCGCCATCAGCGCGCGCTCAAGAAAGGCAACATTCATTCGCTTTTCCTCAAGATAATAGCGCGGCGAGGAAAGCGCTCCTGCCTCGGCAAGGCGTGCCACGGTAGCGCGTGCTTCGGTCAGGCGTGCCTTGATCAAAGCCGTCAGGCGGTTTTCGGCTGCCAGCAGTGTTCCCTGAAGCGTAGCAACATCGGGAACCGCCAGCTCTGCCGCGGCAGAGGGGGTGGGGGCGCGCAGATCGGCAACGAAATCGCAAATGGTAAAATCAGTCTCGTGTCCGACTGCCGAGATCACAGGAACAGGGGAAGCAGCCACGGCGCGGGCAAGCGCCTCGTCATTAAAAGCAAACAGGTCCTCTTCCGAGCCGCCGCCGCGACCGATGATGATCAGGTCAACGGGAACATGGCGCGCAAAGCAATCAAGGCCTGCAATCAGGCTCGCGGGTGCGCCGCTTCCCTGCACCAGCGCAGGGTACAGAATCGGCGTTGCCGCAGGATAACGGCGACCCAGGATTTGCAAAATATCACGCACCGCCGCACCCGTTGGTGAGGTAATCACGCCGATGCGAGAAGGAATTTGGGGCAAGGAGCGCTTGCGCGCAGGGTCGAACAGACCCTCGCCTTCCAGCTTGCGGCGTAGCTGCTCGAAGGCAAGGCGCAGAGCGCCAAGCCCGTCGGGCTGCATATCGTCTACATAGATCTGATACTGTCCGTCGCGCGGGAATACCGACACCCTGCCGTGCAGGATGACCTTCATCCCGTTTTCGGGCAGAAAGGCAAGGCGGGATGCGTAAGAACGGAACATGACAGCGCGCACCAGCGCGCCATCATCCTTTAAGGAAAAATAGAAATGCCCCGTTTTATAGTGGTTAGTGAAGTTTGAAATTTCACCGCGCACAAAAATATTGCAAAGAATGGGATCGGAGTCCATCGACATGCGCAAATATTCATTCAATTCACTGACACTGATCATTTGCGCCATATCGCATTCTCCTTCAATTGGATTGGTAAAAACGGCGGCGGCACAAAAGCGCCACACCTGCCGCGTTGTCTGCCGAGAACTGCGGCTCGGCAAAATAAATATCCTGCAAGCGCTCGGAAAGTGCCTTTGCAATGATGCGATTGCTCATCACGCCGCCCGCAAAAACAATGGGGATGCTTCCCTTTTCGGAGCGCAAATGCTCTGCCATAGCGGCAAGCGTATCGGCAAGAAAAGCAAGTGTATAAGCGGCACAAAGCGGCTTATCACCCGTTTCGTGATAGAGCTTGAGAGCAAGGTTCTCAAGTCCCGATAGGTTACAAACGCCATCACGCACCGAAATACGCGGGCGTGGCACGCGCACGGTATTTTCGCGCGCAAGCGCTTCGAGCGAAGGACCGCAAGGAAAGGAAAGTCCCAACGCCACGCCGATGCGGTCAACTGCCTGTCCTGCGTGCAGATCAGCACTGCCGCCCACCTGCATCACCGAAAATTCAGCCGCAAGAGGCTTGACACAAAGCATATCGGTGGTACCGCCCGAGACGTGAAAGGCACCGAATTCCTCTTTTTCGAGCAGATGCTGTGCGTTTGCCGAATACAGCGCCGCCGCCAAGTGCCCGCCCTGATGTGAGAAGGTATACAGCGGCACACCTGCTGCCGCGGCAAAGGATTCCGCCGCCGCAACGCCTGTAAGAAAGCACGGCATATACGATCCCTCGATATCGCGGGGACGTGCCGAAACGCCGACAGCCGCCACACGGTAATCGGCAAGCATGTCGCGTGCCGCGCGCATCAGCTGCGGAATGTTTTTGACGTGCGCAAACACAGCATCGCTTTGTCGCAGACCGCACTCGCCTGCCTTGACGGGCAAGGGTGCCTTGAGGTTGGCAAGCACCTCTCCCCCATCGCTGACGATTGCAAGCGATGTGGTATAGTTGCTGGTGTCGATACCGACGAAGCAGTGCTTATCCATTTCGTGCGGCAAGGATTTCGTCCTTCGCGCCGTTCAGCACACCGTTGAGGAAGGCGCGTGCCTTTTCGTCGTCAAAGGTTTTGCAAAGCTCGATCGCTTCATTGAGCGAAACGTTTTCGGGAATATCGTCGCAATACAGCATTTCGTACACGCAAAGGCGTAGGATCGTGCGCGTAACCGGTGCGATGCGCGACACCTTCCAGCCGCGGGCATGACGGGTAATCAGGGCATCGATCTCCTCAATATGCTCGATCACGCCGAAGTAAGCGGTACGGATATAGTCGTTCACCTCGATCTCGCGGTTCTCGGTGGAGCTTTCAAAGACTTCCTCTGCCGTTTCTTCTGCACGAAATTCCGTTTCAAACAAAAGTCCGAATACCGCCTCGCGCGCTTCTTTTCTGTTCATAGTGAAAATCCTTTCAGTAGGGTAAACAAATAATATTTATATAATTATATACTTTAAACTCTGCGTTGTCAATATAAATATTCACTTTTTTGTGCATAAATTCACCAAAACGGACGATGCAACAAAAAAGGACGCTTAAGCGTCCTTTTTTAATCATCATAATCCCTTGATTGCTCGAAATCCTCTTTTGATGCGCCGCACAGCGGACATTCAAAATCATCGGGCAAAGATTCAAAATCGGTTCCCTCGTCAATTCCTTGCTCGGGGGCGCCTACAGCGGGATCGTATTCATATCCGCAAAGAACACAGACATAAACAGCCATTCACATTATCCTCCTGTGTGTTTTGTCATTATACATCATAATCTCACACCCACCATCTTGTCAAGAGTTTTTTTACAAGAGACGAAAAAAATCCTGCAGAAGCCGCCCGAAACGTGCTAGTTGGGGCTTTGTCCGAATACAGTATTTTGAGGTGAGGATATGAAAACAAAGCGTCAATATATCTTAAATTCGTTGCTGTTGACCGCCGTTGCACTGCTGATGCGAACGGTTTCTGTCAGCTTTAACGTTTACGTTTCCAATCGCGTAGGGGCAGAGGTGATGGGACTTCTCGCTCTTGTTTCAAGCGTCTACGGATTTGCCGTAACGCTTGCCACATCGGGCATTCAGCTGGCGACTGTGCGCACACTTGCCGAGCGCTTGGAGCAAACAGGGGGTGCGGACACCAAGCGATGTCTTCGAGCCTGTCTTGCCTATGCCGCTTTTTTCGGCACGCTGGCAACCATTCTTTTATGTGCACTTTCCGCTCCGATCGGCATTTATGCACTAAAAGAGATTCGCACCGTGCGCGCCCTGCGGATGCTTTCCTTCACACTGTTGCCGATCTCGCTTTGCTCGGTGATGAACGGTTACTTTACCGCCGTGCGCCGCGCTTGGAAAAATGCCCTTGTGCAGGTAACCGAGCAGGCAGTGAAAATCACCCTAACGGGTTATTTGCTTGTGATCGTGGCGCCAAGGACCGTTGAGGGCAGTATGCTGGCGATCCTACTGGGCGGCGCAGTTTCGGAAAGCATTTCCCTGCTGTTTAATGTTTTGCTTTACCTGTTTGACAAACACCGCCGCCTTTGCACCAACAGCCAAAAATACGGCACAAGAATCCAGGTTGCAAAGATTGCTCTGCCCGTGGCGGTCAGTGCTTATATGCGGTCGGGGCTTCTTGCCATCGAGCATGCCCTGATCCCACGGGGGCTGAAGAAATTCGGCGCAGGAAGCGCGGCGGCGCTTGCCGCCTATGGCGCGTTGCACAGTATGGCACTGCCCGTGGTGCTATATCCCGCGGCACTCCTTTCCTCGTTTGCAAGTCTGCTGATTCCCGAGGTCACCGAGCAGCAATCTGCCAACAACCGCACCGAGATCACGTACATTGCAGGACGTGTATATCAGATGACACTGCTATTTGCCATCGGCACGGCAGGGGTCATGCTTTGCTTATCGGGCGAGCTTGGCGAGGTGCTGTATCACAGCAGCGAGGTCGCGCGCTTTATCGGGGCGCTGGCTCCCATCGTTCCCATTATGTATCTGGATACCGCCACAGATGCTATGTTGAAGGGTCTTGGACAACAGGTTTACTCGATGAATATCAACATTTTAGATGCGTCGATTTCCGTGGTCGCAGTGGCACTTTTGGTACCCCGTTTGGGCATTAATGGCTATTTGGTAACTATTTATATCACCGAGCTTTTCAATGCCTCACTCAGCATTTCGCGCCTCTTGAAAATCACGGGATTTCGCCCCTCGCTGTTCTCTCTTGTGGGGCGACCGTTGCTTGCGGTGGTAGGGGCAACCAGCATATTGCGGATTCTGTTTACTCTTCTTCCAATGGGGATCACTAATACCCCGCAAGGGCTTGTATTACACATTTTGGTAGCCGTTTTCCTGTACCTTGCCCTGCTTTTCCTGACGGGCGGTTTTGACAGGACGGACCGTAAATGGTTGATTGATATACTGTTTCCTTCAAAACCGAACGTTAAAAAAAGGCAATTCACGCACGCGTATATTACAAATAAAAAGGAAGAAGAATATCAATAGTCGAATTGTGAACGATTTGTAACTTTTGCAAGTCCCTCTTGCAAAACTTGCAAAAATAGTGTAAAATATACAATGCATAACGATTGCGAAAGCAATCAGAATTTGAAGGAGAAAAAATTATGACCAACAACAAGTTTGTTTTGTCGTGGATCGAAGAAATGCGCGCAATGTGCAAACCCGACAACCTCGTTTGGATCGATGGCTCTGAAGAGCAGGCTGAGGCTCTGCGTGCAGAGGCTTGCTCGACCGGTGAGCTGATCAAGCTGAACCAGGATCTGTTGCCCAACTGCTACCTGCACCGCACCGCCGTAAACGATGTTGCCCGTGTAGAAGGCAGAACCTATATCTGTACCCCCACCAAGGAAGAAGCAGGTAACATCAACAACTGGATGGATCCCGCCGAGATGTATGCAAAGCTGAAGAAGCTTTACACCGGCTCGATGAAGGGTCGTACCATGTATGTTATTCCCTACTCGATGGGCGTTGTTGGCTCCGATTTCGCAAAATACGGCATCGAGCTGACTGACTCGATCTACGTTGTGCTGAACATGCTGATCATGACCCGTGTCGGCAAGAACGTCCTTGAGGCACTTGGCGACAGCCCCGACTATATCAAGGGTCTGCACGCAAGAGCTGACATTGACGAGGAGAACCGTTATATCACTCACTTCCCTCAGGACAACACCATTATGTCGGTCAACTCCGGCTACGGCGGAAACGTTCTGCTGGGTAAGAAGTGCTTCGCTCTTCGTATCGCTTCCTACCTCGGCCGTAAAGAGGGCTGGATGGCTGAGCATATGCTCATCCTCGGCGTGAAGTACCCCAACGGCGAGAAGAAGTACGTCACCGCTGCATTCCCCTCGGCTTGCGGTAAGACCAACCTTGCAATGCTCATTCCGCCCGAAGTTTACAAGAAGCAGGGCTATGAGGTTGAGTGCGTAGGCGACGACATCGCTTGGCTGCGCGTCGGCGAGGATGGCCGCCTGTGGGCTGTCAACCCCGAGAACGGCTTCTTCGGCGTTGCTCCCGGCACGAACGAAAAGTCCAACCCCAACGCTCTTGCTACCACTATGCGTGACACCATCTTCACCAACGTGGTACACGACACCGCTAACAACACCGTTTGGTGGGAAGGCCTTAACAACAATCCTCCCGCTCCCGGCAATGCTATCGACTGGAAGGGCAACCCTTGGGATTGCACCAAGTACAACAAGAAGGACAAGTCGACCTGCGGCGCTCACCCCAACTCCCGCTTCACTGCTCTTGCTAAAAACTGCCCCTGCATCTCGCCTGAGTTCAACAGCCTGAAGGGCGTTCCCGTGTCGGCAATCGTATTCGGCGGCCGCCGCGCAAAGACCGCTCCTCTGGTTTACCAGTCCTTCAACTGGCAGCACGGCGCGTTCGTTGGTTCGATCATGGCTTCCGAGACCACCGCAGCTGCAGCAGGTGCCGTTGGCGTTGTTCGCCGCGACCCCATGGCTATGCGTCCCTTCGTTGGCTACAACATGGGTGACTACTGGCAGCACTGGCTCGACATGGGCAAGGTCATTCCCAATCCCCCTGCAATCTTCCACGTCAACTGGTTCCGCACCGATGACGAAGGCAACTTCATCTGGCCCGGCTTCGGCGACAACATGCGTGTCCTTCTTTGGATCCTCGCTCGTTGCGAAGGCAAGGTTGATGCTGTTGAAACTGCTATCGGTTACGTTCCGAAGGCTGAGGACATCAACATCGACGGCCTTGATATCTCCATCGACACCATCCGCGACCTGCTTTCCGTTGACACCGAGTCCTGGAAGGCTGACGTTGCTAACATCAAGGACTTCTACGCACAGGTTGGCGATCACGTTCCCGCTACCATGTACGAGGAGCTTGCCGCTCTTGAAAAGAGACTTGGCTAATCAAAAACAAAAGAGCCGCCCTCGGGCGGCTCTTTTTTGCCGAGTTCGTTTGCGAGAAACAACGCCGTATTGGCCATCGCTCGCGTCAAGATTTGGCGAGCAAAATTTTCTCAAGACAAGGCGTACCGCAGCAAACGGACGATGGCGAATATGCATTCGTCGAGTTCGTTTGCGAGGAACAACGCCGTATTGAGGAAATTTTGCCGCCAAAATAGAAAAAGCCTTCCTTTCGGAAGGCTTTTTCTATTGAGAAAAGATTACTGAATCTTTTCCTTGACCTTGGAGGCTTTGCCTACACGGTCGCGCAGATAGTAAAGCTTTGCACGGCGGACCTTGGCCACACGTACGACTTCAACCTTTGCCACGTTGGGCGAATGGAGGGGGAAGGTCTTCTCAACACCGACACCGTAAGAAACGCGTCTTACCGTGAAGGTCTCGGAAATGCCGCCACCGTGCTTAGCGATGACAGTACCCTCGAAAAGCTGAATTCTTTCCTTGGTGCCCTCGACGATCTTGTTGTGAATACGAACCGTATCACCGATGCGAATAACCGGCACCTCTGCCTTCAATTGCTCGTTTGTAAAAGCCTGAATCAAGTTCATAAACAGACCTCCTTTAAAATCCGGATATTCATGCAGAGCTGCGCAGCGGACTATCCTTAAACTTTGTGTAAAAACACACGCATAATAGTATAGCACAAACTTTTACCAAATGCAAGTGTTTTTGCAATATTTTTTGAAAAATTATGCCTCTTTTTTGCGGTTCAGGATCACGCGAATGCCAAACATTGTACCAAGCATCAGGACAATGGCGATGGGCAGAGATGCGTACCAATAAAGGCCAACGCTTTGCAGAACGCCTGCAAGGATGTAAGAGACAAAGGAAACGGTAGCTACCGTAATGGCGTAAGGCAACTGCGTGGAAACGTGCTCAACGTGGTCGCACTGCGCACCTGCCGATGCCATAATAGTAGTATCGGAAATGGGCGAGCAATGGTCGCCGCAAACCGCGCCTGCAAGGCAAGCCGACATAGCGATAACGCCAAGCTCGGAATCAAGGCCAATGCCTGCCTGCACGATCGGGATCAAGATACCGAAGGTACCCCACGAGGTGCCGGTTGCAAAGGACAGGATGCAAGCGATGATAAAGATAATGGCGGGCAGGAACATCTTGAGTGCACCTGCATTCTCAAGGATCTTTTGCACGAAGACATCGGAGCCAAGCAGACCCGTGGTGTTCTTGAGCGCGGTAGCAAGGGTCAAAATCAGGATGGCGGGCACCATAGCGATAAAGCCCTTCGGAATGGCTTCCATCGATGCCTTGAAGGTGATCAGGCGACGCGCCATCAGGTAAACGATTACAATGATCAGTGCTACCAGCGAACCAAGCGGCAAGCCGACGGTAGCATCGGTGTTACCGAATGCACCGATCAGATCGTACTGATAATCCCCTTCGGTAAAGAAGCCGCCGACATACATCAGCGAAAGGATGCAGGTAACGATTAGCACGCAAATGGGAAGAACCAGGTCAAGCACGCGTGCGCGACCTTCGGTCTTGACATCGTCGGCTTCTTCAAGCTCGACGTCCTTGGAGCCAAGGTCTCCCTCATTCATTGCCTTGAATTCGACGCCTGCCATCTTGCCGTAATCATAGCCCATCAGCGTCAGTGCGATGATAAATACGATGGTCAGCAAGGAATAGAAGTTATAAGGAATCGCCTTGACGAAATACAGCAAACCTTGTCCGTCAGCCACGTGACCCGAAACAGCAGCCGCCCACGAGGAAACGGGAGCGATCATACAAATGGGTGCGGCGGTCGCATCAATGATATACGCAAGCTTTGCGCGCGAAATCTTGTGCGTATCCGAAACAGGACGCATTACGCTACCGACTGTCAAGCAGTTGAAATAGTCGTCAACAAAGATCAGCACGCCCAGCACGAAGGTGGCAAGGATGGCACCAACGCGGGTTTTCACGTGGGTTCTTGCCCATTCGCCAAATGCCTTCGAGCCGCCTGCTTTGTTCAAAAGAACAACGATAGCGCCAAGAATCACAAGGAAGGCGAAAATGCCGGCAGTTCCCTTTACCGCTTTGATCAAACCGTCATTGACAACGTGATCGAAGGTCTTTACGGGATGGAAGTCGGCGGCAAACAGACCACCTGCCAGCACACCGACAAACAGCGAGCTGTAAACCTCTTTGGTAAGCAACGCCAAGCCGATTGCGATCAGCGGCGGTACCAGCGACATAAAGGTAGCAAAATAGGGTGCATCTTCCATATCACTCTGACGCAGGGTGATCGAAAGGACCACGATCAGAATTAACGCAAGAGCGAGGATGATAAGATTGCGAAGTGTTTTCTTGCTCATAAGGCTCTCCTTTGATATTTTATAAAGCGCCGCAGGCGACAGGATTTGCCACCAACCGACAATTTATAAAATAATT
>JBGVCY010000101.1:0-4682 GCA_045119135.1 Eubacteriales bacterium
GGTCTTGAAGGGGATAAGTATTACGATCTTGCACAAAAATATATGCCCAACGGCACCTGCGGTGTCGTCAGCTTTGGTGTCAAGGGCGGCAGAGCAGCGGCAGAGAAGTTTATGAAGCATCTGAAGATTGCCGCAATCGAAACGCACGTTGCTGATGCCAGAAGCTGCTGCCTGCACCCCGCAAGCGCTACCCACAGACAAATGACCGATGAGGAGCTTGTTGCCGCAGGTGTGTCGCCTGATCTTGTACGCTTCTCGTGTGGCATCGAAAGCAGCGACGACCTGATCGCTGACATTCAGCAAGCACTTGACGCATTGAATTAAAGTTAAAGGAGGGGATCATATGCCGATCAAAATACCGAATCTGCTCCCCGCAACGCAAACACTGCACGAAGAGAATATATTTGTCATTACCGAAAACCGCGCGATCACGCAGGATATCCGACCCTTGCGCATTGTGATGCTGAATCTGATGCCGCAAAAGATCGTAACCGAAACGCAGATCGCGCGCCTGATCGGCAACACGCCCCTGCAGGTCGAGCTGGAGCTGTTGCAAACGGCAACCCACCGTTCTACGCACACCGCACCCGAGCATATGCTGTCCTTTTATAAGGTTTTTGATGACATCAAGGATCAGAAATTTGACGGTATGATCATCACGGGCGCACCCGTCGAGCATCTTGCCTTTGAAGACGTGGAATATTGGCAGGAGCTGTGCGAGATCATGGAGTGGAGCAAGACCCACGTTACCAGCACTCTGCATATCTGTTGGGGTGCCCAAGCGGGACTTTACTACCATTACGGTATTCAAAAACGCCAATTGCCGCAAAAGTTGTTCGGCGTGTTCGAGCATCATCTTGACCACAAGCTTTCGATCCTGTTCCGCGGCTTTGACGACACCTTTTTGGTGCCGCATTCCCGCCACACCACCGTTGCGCGCGAGGATATCGAGCGCGTTGAGGGACTGAAGATCCTTTCCAGCTCTCCCGAAGCGGGCGTTTTTGTGGTGGCAACCGATCGCGGCAGACAGATCTTTGTGATGGGACATTCGGAATATGACCGCGATACCCTTAAAAACGAGTATCTGCGAGACAAGGGGCAGGGACTTGATATCGCCGTTCCCGCCAATTATTTTCCCGACGACGACGATACCAAGGAACCCATTGTGCGCTGGCGAAGCTGTGCCAATCTGTTTTATTCGAATTGGCTCAACTATTTCGTCTATCAGACAACACCTTACGACATTACGCAGATCCAATAATCCAATTAAAAGAGAGCGAGCGCTGCTCGCTCTCTTTTTTTGATAAGTTTTTTCAGCACCGTACTTGTAAAATCTTGTTTATTATGTTAAAATAATACTATTAATGCAAAGGGAGGGGAAAATATGGATTCTGAAGTGTCCGTTATCAAGCCCGACTCCCGAAAGCCGAGCCTGGCGCGCGCGGCAAACAGACAAGCCATAGCATTGCTGCGGCGGCAGGGAAATATCCCTTTTATGATCGTTACGTTGCTGTTTGCCTTGGTGGTCACTTTTTCGTGGCTGACATTGTTTGGCTTGGTTGAAACTGCTGTCGCTTTTTTTCAAGGAGACGAGATTGCGTATCACGTTTTCTTTGTTACCGAGCTGTTGATCGGGCTGTTCCGCTGGCTGATCTTTTTTGCGCTTGTTGTGCCTGCTTGGCTTGGCAGATGGCGCGTGGCGGGTCTGGTTGCCCTTGGCAAGCGACCGCCCCTTTTTGAGGCGTTTCATTACTTCACCTCATGGCAACGCTATTTCCGCGCCGTGCAGATCGGTTTGCAGTTCGTGTTCTGCACGCTATTGCCCATGGCGATCGGCGTGGGAGCATTCGTGCTTTCCTTTTTGCTGTATCGCGATGTTTTCGATATCGAATTCGATGCGCCGTTTGCTGTTCTTCTGCTGGTGCTATGCCTGCTGTTCTCGTTGCTGCTGACAGCACTAATGCTGGTCATTACCTGTGGTTGGGCAACCGTAACCGCCGTGGCGATCGGTAACGAATCGCTCTCCTGGCGCGAGGTGTGGCACATTGCTTGCGGCTGCGGCCGTCAGCGCTTCGGCGCGATCCTTGGCTTCCGCCTTCGGGTGATCCTTCACCTGTTGCTGTCGGTGCTGACACTGGGCATCGCGTTTGTCGCGTATTATGCCCATCATACAATTTTGTCTTATATGCGCCTTTCTATGGCGCTATGTCCGAAAGGAGATCCACAATGAAAGAAAAATTTTATCTGACTACCGCTATCGCCTACGCTTCGCGCAAGCCGCACTTCGGCAACACCTACGAGGTGATTATGGCAGATGCGGTGGCACGCTATAAGAGACTGCGCGGCTATGACGTTTTCTTCTGCACGGGCACCGATGAGCACGGTCAGAAGATCGAGAACCTTGCCAATGAGGCGGGCATTACCCCCAAGGCATACGTTGACCGCGTGGCAGGCGAGATTCGCGGCATTTGGGATAAGATGAACGCCAGTTACGATTACTTCATTCGCACCACTGACGAGCCCCACGAAAAGGCGGTGCAAAAGATTTTCCGCCGCTTCTACGACCAGGGCGACATCTATAAGGGACACTACGAGGGCTGGTATTGTACCCCCTGCGAGTCCTTCTTCACCGAAACGCAGGTTGTCGACGGCAAATGCCCCGATTGCGGCAGACCCGTTGAGCAGGCAAGGGAAGAAGCATATTTCTTTAAGATGAGCAAGTATGCCGACCGCCTGCTTGCCCACATCGATTCTCACCCCGATTTCATCCAGCCCGAATCGCGCAAAAAGGAAATGGTCAATAACTTCCTGCGTGTCGAGGGCGGCTTGCAGGATCTGTGCGTGTCGCGCACCTCGTTCAAGTGGAGCATTCCCGTTGATTTTGATCCCCGTCACGTTACCTACGTGTGGCTTGACGCGCTGACCAACTATATTACGGCACTCGGCTACGATCCTGACAAATCGTATGAGGAGCAGAGCGAGCATTTCAAAAAATATTGGCCCTGCGACGTACACATCATCGGTAAGGATATCCTGCGCTTCCACACCATTTATTGGCCCATCTTCCTGATGGCGCTTGACCTGCCCTTGCCCAGCAAGGTGTTCGGTCACCCGTGGTTCAATGCTGCCGAGGAAAAGAAGGGCGGCGACGGCGCCGAGATTAAAATGTCCAAGTCGCGCGGCAACGTGATCTACGCCGACGAGCTTGCCGAGACCTTCGGCGTGGACGGTGTGCGTCACTTCGCACTTTCCGAAATGCCCTACGATAATGACGGCCGCATCTGCTACACCAACGTGCTGGTGCGCTATAATACCGACCTTGCCAATAACCTTGGCAACCTTGTCAACCGCACCCACGCGATGACCAAGAAATACTTTGACGGCGTGATCCCCGCACCCACCGCCCCCGAGGCGCTGGATGACGAGCTGAAGGCGGCTGTTACTGCCGCAAAGGCGACATTCGAAGCACATATGGATACCTACCATATTGCCGATGCCGTGGATGCTATCTTCAATATGTTGCGCCGTGCAAACAAGTATATCGATGAAACGACGCCTTGGTCGCTTGCCAAGGACGAAACCAAGCGTGAGCGCCTTGGTACGGTGCTTTATAACCTCTTGGAGACCATTCGCTCCGCCGCCGTGATGCTGACCCCCTTCCTGCCCGATACGGCAAAGGCAATCTTCGGTCAGCTGAACACCGACCTTTGCGAATACGCCGATATCGATACCTTCGGCAAGCTGCAAAGCGGCGTGGCACTGGGCGAGGCATTTCCTCTCTTTGCCCGCGTTGACGAAAAGGTGGTCGAGGAGATCATCCGTCGCCGTGAGGAAGAGGCAGCGGCTGCCGCCAAAGCAGCGGAGAAGCCCGAAAAGCCCGAGGGCTGTGCGCTCATCGGCATCGAGGACTTTATGAACGTTGAGCTTCGCACCGCAAAAATCGTGGCGTGCGAGCGCGTACCCAAGGCGAAAAAGCTGCTGAAGCTGCAGATCGATCTCGGCTACGAGCAGCGCCAGGTCGTGTCGGGCATTGCCAAGTTCTATGAGCCCGAGGCACTGATCGGCAAAAAGGTGATCGTTGTGGTCAATCTGAAGCCGGCAACCCTTTGCGGTATCGAATCCAATGGCATGATCCTTGCATCCGGCGAGGAGCAGGTCCGTGTGGTATTCCTGGATCCCGAAACGCCTCTTGGCGAGCGCGTTCGCTGATAACAATACGGGGGAGTGCTTTCTCCCCCGTTCTGCTTTTGTGAGGAGTTATGAAAAAACATCTGTTTCGCTTTCTTGTGGGCGGCGCCATTTACTACGCAGTCGAGATCGTCTGGCGCTTCTTTATGAAGCACGGCACCGCATCCCCTCTGATGATCTTGATGGGCGGCACGGTTTTTACTGTGGTCATGCTGGTCGAGGATAAGAAATTGCATATATTGCTTGGCGCGCTCATCGGCGGGGCAACGGCTGTTTCGATGGAGCTTCTGATTGGCTCGATTCTGCTTTACGGCTACGGCATCCGCCTGTGGCATTACGGAAGAGTCAATTTCAATGGCATCATTGCGCTGGATTGGTCGCTCATCTGGTGCGGGCTGTGCGCGGGGCTGATTCTTGCCCGCCGATTGCTGACCCGCTATGTTGAACATCGGAAAGGGAAGGGAAAGAATGATGGAGAAGCTGTTTGATACACA
>JBGVCY010000102.1:0-7299 GCA_045119135.1 Eubacteriales bacterium
ATCGACTCAAAATCGCGCTTGCCGCTGACGTGCAGATAGTAAATATCGGGGCGATCCGCAAGGCGTTCGGCAAGCTCCAGCGCGCCCTGATTGATGGCGGCAGCGCCAAGGCTGCCGCCGAAGGAAAGCAGCATCTGCCGACAGCCTTGCGGCAAGGCAAGCTGTGTCGCAAACGGTATCTGTCGCACGGGGTTTCCAACCGTCAGCACATGGGCGCGCCTTGAAAACCCCTTCCCTGCGGCATAGAAATTGAGCCACACGCGATCCACCTTGGGCGCCAGGCGCTTGACGGCGAGCCCTGCTACCGCGTTGGATTCGTGTACCGCCGAAGGCACACCAAGTCGCACGGCGGCGGCAAGGGTAGGATACGAGGCGTACCCCCCTGTGCCGATCACAATATCG
Organism: Eubacteriales bacterium; assembly: GCA_045119135.1. Lineage (GTDB taxonomy): Bacteria > Bacillota > Clostridia > Oscillospirales > CAG-272 > Firm-07. The sequence continues at coordinate 403 of JBGVCY010000102.1, forward strand.
GGTTGAAATTCCCCGATCAGGTGCTCCGCCTCTTTTGCCGCAAGACGCGCATCGCGCAGCACTCCCAGATTTTCGGATGTCAGGCGGCGCACAAGCCCTCTGACACGAAGCGATCGGATCGGATAGCCTGCCGCTGTGACAAGCTCCTCTTCCATACCGCCCTTTGCCCCCACAAAAAGGATTTCTGCGCGCGGTGCATTTTGGCGGATGATATCGGCAATGGCAAGTGCGGGGGTGATGTGTCCGCCCGTGCCGCCGCAGGTTATGATCACTTTCATCTTATTTCTTCAGCGTGCTGTAACGCGAAATCGCCAGCACGATCCCCATTTCAAAAATCTGCATCGCAAGAAAGGTACCGCCTGAGCTGAAAAACGGCAGTGAAACGCCCGTATTAGGCATCGAATTGGTGACCACCGCCACGTTCAGCACGGTCTGCAACGCCAACTTCAGTGAGATGCCGTATACGACAAGTGCACTGAAATGGTCGGGCGCGCGGGATGCGATGCGAAAGCCGCGCAGAATCAACAAGAGGAAAAGCAGCAAAATAAAGAAGGCGCCAAAAAAGCCAAGCTCCTCGCAGATCACGGTAAAGATAAAATCGTTTTGCGGTTGGGATACGTAGCCGTGCTTTTGCCTGCCTGCAAAAAGCCCTTGCCCGAACAGTCCGCCCGAGCCGATGGCGTAAAGCCCCTGCAGGGTCTGCCATGCAGAGCCGAGCGGGTCTACCTCTTCGATATGCAACCACGTATCAACGCGCACCTGCGCATACGAGGAGACCAGCACCAAAAGGGTGCCTGCCGCCGCCACTGCAAGTGCCATGATGGCAAGGTAGCGCAGGCGCGTGCCGCCGAGGAACATCATCGAAACGCCCAACATTGCAATGATCAAAAGCCCTGAAATGTGCTTCTCTGCCGCCACTAACAAGCAGACCGTACCGATCAGTGCACCCGGCAATAGTACGCCATAGCGAAGAGCGCCGTCCCGCGGTTTTTTTGAGATCACACGGTCGTGGTGCTTGGATAGCACCAGTGCCAGCATCAGCACCAGCGCAAGCTTGGCAATTTCAGATGGCTGCACGGTAAGGGGACCTAACACCAGCCAGCGCTGGGCGCCGCCGCCAACGGTACCGATCAAAAGCACCAACACCAGCAAAAAGACCGATGCCGCATACAAAAACACGGCAAAGGCGCGAAAAAAGGCGGGCTTTGCAAACAGCACGATCGGTGTGACAAGTGCCATCGAAAGCACGGCAAACAGGATGTAACGGCGTAAAAAGTAGGTGCTGTCGCCATAAAACTGCTCGCCGTATACCGAGCTTGCGCTATACGACATCACCGTGCCACAGACAAGCAACAGCAACACCAACAGCAAAAACACCGTATCCGGTGCTCGCCTTTTGCCCTTCCCCTTTTCGCGCTGTTCAAAAAACACCTCACGCCACAAGGGGGTGTCCGTCATTCACTCACCTCCCCAGAAGCGCCAGCGCCGCGAAGCAAAGCGCCGCAAAGCCGAACATACCGACAACTTGCCATTCGCCCAAGCCGCGCTTTTCAAAGTGATGGTGCAAGGGTGCCATCAGAAACAGGCGCTTGCCGTGCGTTGCTTTGAAATACACCACCTGCAGGATCACCGAAGCCGCCTCGATCACGAACACGCCCGATGCCAACAGCATCAGCAGTCCCTCGCCCGTTACGATACCGATGCCCGACACCGCGCCGCCAAGGAACAGCGATCCCGTATCCCCCATAAAAACCTTGGCAGGATGGGCGTTAAAGCACAAAAAGCCCACCGTGCCGCCAAGCAAAAGTGCACCAAGGCAGGAAACGGAAAGGATTCCGTCAAGCGTTCCCCAAACAAGCAAAAAGGCGGCAACCACCGCCACGGTGGTGGAAAGCAAGCCGTCCACACCGTCGGTCAGATTCAGGGCGTTCACCGTGCCCGTCAGGTACAGCAATGCTATGGGATAATAAAAAATGCCAAGCTCAATTTCACGCTCTGAAAACGGCAATTGCACTGAGGTACCGATTGACAAAAGCGATTCGGCAAGAAACAAAAACACACCTGCCGCCAACAGCTGTAACAGATATTTTTGCGGTGCAGTAAGCCCTTGATTTTCTTTTTTGGCAAGCTTTTGACAGTCATCGATAAAGCCGATTGCACCGCAAAGCACCGAAAAAACAAGCACTAACGCCACACCGCCAAACGTTTTGGCATCTCCAAAAAACAGTAATAGCAGAGCACCGCAAAGGGCGGCAACCAGCATCCCCACAATAAAGGCAAGCCCACCCATAGTAGGTGTTCCCGCCTTGGAAAGGTGCCAGGCGGGTCCGATCTGCAAGATCGGTTGCCCTGCCTTTTTGCGGCGCAGAACGGGGATCAGTACAGCAGAAACTCCGACCGTGACGGCAAAGGAAACCAGAAAAAGGAAAAGAAAAAGCATCTTTTCGCTCATAGAGATATCCGCCTCCTTACCTCGCTTAATATGCGGTCAAGCCCCATTCTGCCCGATGCCTTAAACAGCACCGCAGCATCCTGTGGCAGTGTGCGGCAAAGCGCCTCACAAAGCGCGGATTGCTCGCCCTCGTCAAAAATAAAGATCGCGTTCCGCGAAAGTCCTGCATCCTCGGCACCCTTGGCAATATCCAGCGCCGCCTTGCCGTATGTAAACAACTGCTCCACGCCGCTTCTTGCTACCGCTCTGCCAACGGTGCGATGCAGCATAGCACTGTACTTTCCAAGCTCCAGCATATCGCCAAGCACTGCCACAGCAGGGTGACCTGCAGCGATCAGCACAAGCCCTTCGATGGCGGTGACGACTGCCTCGGGCGAGGCGTTATAGCTATCGTCAATCAAAAGCCGCTTCCCCACTCTGATACGCGAACAACGCGGTGTGCGCTCGCCCGCTTCGAACAGTCCCGTGCGGATGCGTTCCTCATCAAGCCCAAGCAGAATCGCCGCTGCACCGACAGTCTCAAGCACAGCGGCGCCCGCGCCGCCTGCAATTGGCCAAGCAAGATTAGTTATAACCCGATCGGGGGCGATCAAATCCCCAGTTGTGCCCCATTCACTGTATCTAATATTTTCCAAGTAAAAGTCGCCGCCCTTGCCCACGCGATGAATCATCCGGCAGGCACAAGGAAATCCCTCAAGCGGCAGTGCCGCAGGAATCAGCAATATGCCATTCTCTTGCAGTGAAACGGCGATCTGCGCCTTTTCGGAAAGCAAGGCTGCATACGAACCGAAATTACCGATATGCGCTGTACCCACGTTTGTAAGGATCGCAAGGTTTGGCGCTGCGACACGTGCCATTTCCGCCATTTCGCCACAGTGATTGATGCCTAGCTCCAGCACCCAATGATCGGCTTCCTGCATCGAAAGGATGGACAGTGGCATACCGATGCGGCTGTTGAAATTCCCTTGGCTTTTTTCTACACGTCCCGTGCCTGAAAGCACCGTGGCAAGTGCTTCCTTCACGGTGGTCTTGCCTGTACTGCCGCTGACGGCGATCACAAGCTCTCCCTGTCGGCGGCGATATTCCCCTGCCGCACGCAACAGTGCGGTGACGGGGTCAGCAACACACAGCAAAGGCATCCCGTCAAAAAGGATCCCCTTCCTCACCAGTGCGGCAACGGCACCTGCGGCACGCGCGTTTTCCAAAAATCGCGCACCGTCTGTGTGATTTCCCGCAAGTGCCACAAACAGATCACCCTTTTGCACCTCGCGCGAATCGGTAGCGATGCCCCAAATAGGCGGAATCGGATCGCGCGAGATATCCGCTTGCAGCAAACGTGCAAGATATGCGGCATCCTGCAGCACGGATGGCAGATCAATTCTCATATTGCTCCCCTTCCCCGCGCCGTGCAAAGCACTCACGCACGATCTCACGCTCAGAAAACGGCAAGCGCTTACTGCCCTGTATCTCGTATTCCTCGTGTCCCTTTCCCGCCAGCAAAACGATATCCCCTTGCTTTGCCTCGCTGATGGCGTACGCAATGGCAGTACGACGATCGGGGATAACGATGTGCGGCTTTTCCTTATCCACACCCTTTAAAATATCGCGCAGAATATCCTCGGCACGCTCGGTGCGGCAATTATCCGAGGTCAGTATCAAAAAATCGGCAAGGCGCGATGCGACGCGGCCCATCGCGGCACGTTTGGTGCGGTCGCGGTCACCGCCGCATCCAAACAGTAAGAAAATGCGCTGTCCTTCCAAGCGGAAGCCACGTACGGTCAACAACAGCTTTTCCAGCGCATCGGGGGTGTGTGCGTAATCGAGAAACACCGAAATGCCAAACGGATTCTTCCCAACACGCTCAATTCTGCCCCGCACCCCGTCAAAGGCGCAAAGTGCCGTTCTGACGGCATCGGGGGAAACGCCAAGCGAGAGTGCGGTTGCCGTGGCAAGTGCGCCATTTTCGATCGAAAAATCGCCGGGAACAGGCAAGAAAATGTCGGTTGCGGGCAGATTGTCGCAAGCAAGGCGGAAGCTGACCCCGTCACTGCCCTTCTTTTGCACGTTGCTGAGCGTTTCTTTTGAAACGAGATAAAACGGAATCTCCAGCCCCTCACAAAGGCGCGTGCCGTAATCTGTGCTACAAGAGATCACTGCGCTCTCCGCCATTCCAAACAGCTTTTTCTTTTCCAGAAAATAGCTTTCCATATCTCCGTGCAGATCAAGATGATCGGGTGTGAGATTGGTAAAAACAGCGCGCCGAAACCGAAGGGGTGCCACCCTGCCAAGCGCCAGCGCATGCGAGGTGACCTCCATCACGACAAAGCGCGCGCCGCGGCGGCGCATTTCGGCAAGCAGAAAATAAAGCGCGGCGGGATCGGGGGTAGTCATATTGGCAAGCCCATCGGCAGGGGCGGCGGATAGCACCTCGTCGTTACAGCGACATTCCACCGTGCCGATAAGACCGCAGGAATACCCGGCGTGCCTGAGAATCGCAAACAGCATTGCCGAAACCGAGGTTTTGCCGTTGGTGCCCGTCACGCCGATCAACGACATTTCACGGGCGGGGTGCCCATACCACGCATCAAAAAGATAGGAAAGCGCATCCCGTGCGTTTTGTACTACAAGATGAGGAACGCCCGAAAGCGGGCGCTCGGATATCACAAACAAAGCGCCACGCCGTATTGCCTCGTCGATATAAGTATGACCGTCACACTTGAGTCCGCGCACGGCAACGAAAAGATTTCCTGCTTTCACGCGGCGCGAATCGTCGGTAATACCTGTGATCACAGCATTTATCCCTGCGGGGGGCAGACCCGCCTCACGCAACAGCTCCTTTAATAGCATATCTTTCCCCCCTTAATCCTTTACCTCGTCATACGCAAAACGCATGGATACCACCGTACCGCGCGGCACCTCTGTACCTGCGGCAATCGATTGTCCCACCACAGTCTTATCGGTCTTGGCATAATCCTTTGCGCCCTCGATACCCACGTTAAAGCCTGCATCCACCAACCGTTGATTGGCAACCGATGCTGAAAGTCCCACAATATCGGGCACGCTGCAAAGCGTATGTTCGGCATCCCCCAGTGTCAACACAACCGTGGCATTTTGCAATAACATACCCGATCCTGCGGCAGGCGCTTGTGCCGTCACGCTGTTTCCTTCACCCACAAAGGAATAGGAAATGCCCGTATCGGCAAGCAGGCGCTCGACCTCATCAACGCTCATACCCGTAAAATCGGGCACCGCTATTTCAAGCGAGGCAAGCTCCTCTTCGGTATACACCGCCTCGACACCAAGATACGGCAGGATCGCCTCCAGTACGTTTGCCACGTAAGGTGCGGCAACCACACTGCCATAGCGGCTTCCGTCGGTGGGCTCATCAACCACGATGATCACCGCCACCTCGGGTGCATCGGCAGGGGCGTACGCCACGCAAGAGCCAATGCGTGCTTCCCTGTTGTCACCGATTTTTTCAGAGGTCCCTGTTTTGGCAGCAACGCGGTAACCCGCAACGTAGGCGTTTTTCGCACCGCCCTCGCCCGCAACGCCACCTGCCAGAATTTCGGAAATTGTTGTCGCCGTTTTCTCGCTGATCACGGTGCGGCGCACCTCGGTCTCGTGCTGATAAACGTTATTCCCTTCGGCATCGGTCATACGTTCGACCACGTAAGGTGTTAACAGCTTGCCACCGTTGGCAACGGCGCTGACTGCCGTGATCATTTGCAAAATCGACACCTTGAAATTCTGCCCGAAGGATGCGGTGGCAAGATCCAGATCGGTAAAGCTTGACTGCGCATGGAAGATTGAATTTCCCTCACCCGGCAGGTCGATATGCGTTTTTTCCAGAAGCCCGAAATCACGCACGTATGCATAAAACTTTTCTTTTCCAAGGCGAGCGGCAATCGTCATCATCACAGGATTGCAGGAATTCTGAAGCCCTTCGACAAAGGTCAGACTCCCGTGTCCCTTGACCTTATGGCAATGGATATTGCGGTCAGCCACCGTCATACAGCCCGCGCAGAAAAACAGCTCGGAAAGGTTGGTGACCGCCCCCTCCTCCAGTACCATCGAGCAGGTCAGCGTTTTGAAGGTGGAGCCTGGCATATAAATTTCGGTCAGCGCCTTATTTGACCAGGTTTCCAACAGCAAACGATTTTTGGCGGCGATATACGCTTCGCTTCCCTCGGTAAGCCCCAGTGCCGCCAGCTCTGCCGCGCACATCTCGTTCAGCGAAAACGGATCGTTCAGATCAAAGGTAGGCGCCGTTGCCATGCCGAGAATGGCGCCCGTGTTGACGTCCATCACAATCCCTGCCACACGGTTGGCGGCGCCCGATTCAATCATCGTTGCCTCAAGCTCTTTTTCCAGCACCGCCTGCACGTAAGCATCAATCGTTGTATGAAGGGTGTATCCATCGGTAGCGGGTACGTATGCCTCAT
>JBGVCY010000103.1:0-8880 GCA_045119135.1 Eubacteriales bacterium
GCGAATTTTTGAAAGGAAGCACACACGTCATCCAACGTGGGAAAATAATCGGTGTGGTCGTGCGCCACGTTCAGCACCACCGAAAGCGTAGGAGAGAACGAAAGAAAGGAATCCCCGTATTCGCACGCCTCGAAAATAAAATCCTTCCCCTCACCGATCAGCAGCGGTGTCCCACTGATCGGCATTACCGCGCCGCAAAAGACGGTGGGCGAGCGCCCGCCAAGCGCAAAAATGTCGCCAAGCATCGCTGTAACGGTGCTTTTACCGTGAGCGCCTGAGACGCCGATGCGCGTGGGGTACGCCGCCATCAGATAGCCCAGATAATCGGCGCGGGAGCACAGCGGCAAGCCCCGTTCCCGTGCCGCGCGGTATTCGGGGTTGTCGGGCGAAATGGCAAGGGTATAAATCACAGCATCGGCGGCGCCGAGGTTCTTCTCGTCGTGCCCGATATACACCTTGACCCCCGCGCGCACAAGGCGCTCGGTTCCCTCTCCCGCGGTGCGGTCAGAGCCCGACACCTCAAACCCCCGCGCTTTTAAAAACAGCGCAAGAGAGGACATATGCACCCCACCGATGCCGATAAAAAACAAATGCTTTGCCCCACGCAGCTCCCTTTCCATTTCCACCGCGCTTTTCCGCGTATTTTGCAGAGCCATACCGAATCCCCTTTCTTTTGGTCATATTGTGTAAAAAATTGTTTTCTTTTTGTTCATTATTTTCACAAAACACACACAAACTGTTTGAATACTCGCCACAAATTTATTTTATACTAATAGCATCGATCCTGACAAAATATAGCAACGGAGGCAAAAGAAAATGCAGATTACCGATATTAAAGTACGCAAATTGTTTGACGAAGGACCTATGAAAGCCGTTGTCTCGGTCACGTTTGACAGCCAGCTTGCCGTGCACGACATTAAAGTGATCCACGCACGCGAACGTCTGTTTATCGTGATGCCCAGCCGCAAGAATCCTGACGAGACCTACCGTGACATCGTTCACCCCATCAACGCCCAATTCCGCGCCACCCTTGAGGACGCGGTGATCCGCGCTTATGAGGAAGCGCTTGCCGCAGCCGAGGAGGAAGCCACCGCGGAAACGGCACCTGTGATCTGAACAAACAAAAACAGCCGCAGACGATACCGTCTGCGGCTGTTTTCTTATCCAACTTCTAAAACCCACAAAAACGCGCAGGACTAGGCGCTCTAAATGCGCGCAGCGCATTTGCAAAGCTTACACGCAAGTTTGCGACCGTAAAAAAGCAAGGCTCGGCGTAGTTACCTACGCCGAGCCGCTTTTGCGGAGCAAGGAAGTCCTGCGCGGAATTTTGTCGGTTTTAATCAATCCAGCCAAATGGGGTTACCCACAGCCACCCAATAGCCGTTCGTGAGGTCGTAGATCTCGGCGCGGTAGAAGGCGCGCTTCTCAACAGCCAGCTCAATTTCCTGCGTTTCCTTGCCGTTGTACATCGAGGAGTAGGCAAGACCCTTGTCGGTGAAGATGCGCAGCTCGTAAGCCGTGTTTTCCTTGAGAAGCTTTTTGAACATATCGCCCGTGCGAAGGGTCAGCTTCATACCCTCGTGATAGGGGATCTCCGAGCCCATCGGGTGTCCGTCGATACACATCTGAATGCCTGCGCCGCCAACGGCGAAGTCAGCCTCGTGCATCTTGTCAAAGAAGGCTCTGCCCTTCTTCTCCTTCGAGTAGCAAACGCCGTAGGGCATATCGCTGACGGCACTGTGCGTATCCGAGCCGCCCGAGGCGTAAACGCGCTTGCCCATCGCAAGCAGGTCGGTCCACAGCTTGTAGCCGCGCACCGTGCCGTGCGAGGCATAGCCGTGATAGATAACCTCAAGATAGGTGTGCTCGCCAAGGTAGAAATCCAGCGGATTGTGCGAGATCATCAGCACCTTGGGATGCGCGTGCACCATGATGCCGCCGATCGACTGGATGTAACGCGTCAGCTCGTTGAAGCGATCCTTGGTGATGCCATTGTATTGGAAGAAGCCCGTCAGCTCGTCGCCCTGGAATTGGAAATACTCGGGGAAGTTGAGAAGGGTCATGGCAAGACCGTACTTGTGCGGGAAGATCATATTGTAGTGGATCATGGTCTTGACCAGGTTCACGCCGTCGTAGCCGTCGACGCCCTCGGTAAACCACGTGCCGGGCTCGTTGCCCATCACGAAGCGCTCCTCATCCCATTCGGGCAGGAAGAAGCCGCGCATTTGGCGATGGTCAACGATCACGGCAAAGTCGATGCCGTTCTCATCCATTTTGGCAGGCCACTCGCCAATGGGGGTCTTGCCGTCACTGGTGCCACCGCTGTTGGTGTGGGTATGCAGGTCGCCGTAATATGCTTTGGTGCCCTCGTAGCGGGCGTTCATTGCCGAGAAGTCCATATGCTTGGTACCGATCACGGTGTGGGGATCGGCAGTAGCCGTTACCCAATCCTCATCACGGTTTTCAATGTAAGCGGGCGCATTGGCAGGGGGAACGGGCAGACCCTTCACCTCAGTAGCGAAGCCCTCAAAGGTACAGCCCTCCAGCGTGATATTCTCACCGCCGCCAAAGGGGGTGATCGCCGCGCCGCTGTTGCCGCGCTTATCCACAAAGGTACAATCCTTCACGTGCAGCTCGCACTTTTCGGTGGCAAGATGGGGCTGCAGAACGCCCTCGTTCTCGCGGCTGGCGTTGACGAAGGTACAGCCCTCAACGGTCAGGATCACACGGCGGTCGCCCACTGTGCGGCAACCCGTGGAGATGCCGTTTTCGCCCTGCATATTACCAAAGTAAGAATTCTTGATGGTGTACTCGGCAAGGTCGCTGTTATAGGCGTGGCTGGTAACGCCGCGCGGAATGGTGGTAAAGCCGAATACCTGCGGGGTGTTATCATAGCAAAGACCCGAAACCGTTACCTTTTGTGCGGCGACCTGTGCGAAAACGCCCGCATAGTCGCAGTCGTCAAAGTCGACCAGACGGATGTTCTCCAGCGTGATCTCGCGGTAAAGCGTGCCAAGGGTCTTGGGGGTGCTGGCAAGGAAGAGCTGTTTACCGGAGGGACCCACCTCGACGATGTTGCGGAAGGTGATAAAGGACTTGCCGCCGTCGTTTCGAAGATCGCGGAAGCGTGCATCGTGGAAGGTAAAGCCGTCCACCAAAATCAGCTCGACAGAGGGCTCGCGGCAGATCATATTACCGAAATCGTAGCCGCCGCAAAGGATGGACTCGCCCTCCTCAGCGCGGGCGGGATTGAAGTCGGGACGCACCAGCGGATCGGCGTTCGGAACGTTGGGATTGATGCCGACACCCTCGCCCAGCAGAACGATGTTATGATCGAAGGTATACTTATCAATGTTATGCTCACCCGCCGAAAACAGCACAACGGGGGCAGAAAAGCTCTCATAGGGCAGACCCTCAAGCACGGTTGCAGGCGCCTCGGTCGCCTTGGCATTGACGTCAAGCACCGAGCCAAACAGATTTTCACCCTCGGTAACGGCGTAGGTCACACCGCGGAAGGTAAACTGATTTTTGGGGGCGTTTTCAAAATTGGACTGTACGGCATAATAGCCTTTCGGTAACTGTTGCATGATTCCCTCTCCTTTGTTTCAGAGAAAAATTTGCCATAAAGCTATGGCTTTCAAGCGTATTTTAACACACCCGCGCGCAAAAGTAAATGATTTTGACAAAAAATCCCCCAAAGTTTTACACGTTCAGGGGATATATTTTACTTATGGTATTTCGAAACGTAGTTCCTACCTCTTTTTTTTTCAGATGCCCTTGACAAAAGCAAGGGTTTTGATATAATAAGAGCAGAACAGCGAAAGGAGCTTCCATATGCTGACCGAATACCGTATCTATGTAAAGGATTTTTTGCAGCAATTTGACTTCCCGCAGGATGCCGAGGAGCCCCTGCTTTCCGCCTTCGATCTACTGACGGCGGACCCCGACAGAGGATGCGCTCTTACAGAATTGCTTGCCGCCTACGCCGCCGACTGCAATGTGGATTTCAGCGTGCTGATCGCCCGCGCCGACACGCTGGCGAAGCAAAGCGGCATTCACCCCTATACGGTACATCTTTTGGTGCTGATATTGCTGGCAAAGGAATGTCTTTCGTACTATCGCGCAGCAGGCTTTGACAAGGAAATGTGGCGCGCCAATCTAATGGACCTGAAATACAAAGCAGTGGAGTGCAAGCTGATCAAGGGCATGTGGGGCACCTTTGTGTTTGCGTGGTTTGCTCGCTTTTACAACGTATCGCGCTTTTGCTTCGGCCCCTTGCAGTTTGAGATCGTCGATCTGCGAAAGCCGTACAAGAAAAACGGCGTTACCTATCCTGCGGGCACCAAGGTGCTGAACACGCACATTCCGCGCACGGGCGGGCGGCTCTTGCCCGATGCGGCAGAGAATGCCTTCCGCACGGCAAGTATCTTTTTCAAGGAAAGATACGGACTCTCCGAAACCATCTTCGTGTGCGAATCCTGGCTGCTCTTTCCCCGCAACCTCACGCTTCTGAAGCCTACATCCAATCTTCACGCCTTCGTTTCGCGCTATGACATCATCGAAGCGGGCGAGTATGATGATTACGGCAGCGTTTGGCGCCTGTTTGATACCGATTACAACGGTGACCCCGATGCCCTGCCGCAGGACAGCTCACTGCGCCGCGCTTACGTGGCACTGATGAAGCGGGGCGAGAAAACCGGCTGGGGCTATGGCGCATTTCTTTACAAATAACAAAAACGGTGTGAGAAACCTCACACCGTTTTTGCGTTTTATGCAATTTCGGAAAGACGGGAAAGCAATCTGCCCACCGTGCCGTTCTGCGCCATCTGCATATAAACCGTTTGCTTGGGGTCAAAGAAGTTGCGGCAAATAAGAAACCACAGCATCACAAAAATGTCGGCGGCGTTCAGACGCTCCAGGCGCTCGTCAGCCGAGATCTCCACCACACGCTCCTCCGTGAGAGCCGGCAGCTTCAGCTTATACACAATTGCATCGATGATATCATAGGGTGAGGGGTTTTGGGGATTCTTTGCAATCTCCTGCGCGTTCTCGAACATAGCGCGAAGGAAGCCCTTGAAGCAATCGTCGTTCAAGGAAAACTCCTTGGTATCGCGGAAATACGCGATGTATTCATCCTTCAAAATATAATCAAAAACCTTCATATAAGCTCCTTACAGTAAAATTTCCAGAAATGCCGCCTGCGGCGCATCGGCAAAGGTGACACTCAGAGTATTTCCCGACAGCTCTGCCGTAGCAGTGCTTGCAGCCGGATAAGCGATTTTTACCCCCCGTGCCGACTCTTTGATCGGAATTTCCACGCGCTTCTCGCCCTTCATACACCATACGGCAAGATAAATTTTCTCGTCGGTCTTCAGACCCGCCGCAAGGTGATCGTCACCAAACGCGGCAAAGCCGCAGGGGAAATAAGGCACGGCGCGCTTCTTCGCCGCGCTGAACGTGTTATAGTAACGTACGCCCTCGGCAATCAGCGCGCGCTGTTGGTCGTTCAGCAGCTCCAAATGGCTGGCAAGGTGCATACGGCCAAGGAAGCTATTGATCATATTCAGGGCGATCTGCTCGGGGGTGATATGTTTCGCTACCCATTCGGCATCCTTCTGGAAGGGCACCTCAATCTTACCCCACGATACGGGATAGCTCCAGACCGCAGCCTGCTCGGGCAGCGCGCCCGCCAGCACGTTTGCCGCGATATAGGGGTATTTGAGATAATCGATCTGATCCGAGGTCGAAATCAGCGAAAAGGCAGACAGCGTTTTGTGATCCATTCGCATACCGCCCGAGGCACAGCCCTCGAACACCACCTGCGGGAAGCGCGCGGTCATGTCGCGCACCCACGAAAGGAAGGCATCGGCGCACGCCTCAAGTCCCTCACCTGCGCAAAACGAGAGATAGTCGGTGCCTACACCGCAATCCTGATTGTAATCGAATTTGATGTAATCCGCGCCATAATCCTCGACCATGCGGCGAATGCTTTCGGTCATATAATCGCGCACCTTTCCGTTGCGGAAATCCAGAAAATGGCGACCCGACACCGCAATTTTGCGACCGTTGCGCTGCAGAAAGCAATCGTCATCATAATAGGCAAGCATTTCCTCGCACTGGATACCAACGATCTCGGGCTCGATCCAAAGTCCTGCCTTCATACCAAGCGAACGGATGAAATCGGTGGACTTGCGCACGCCCTCGGGGAAGCGCGCCTTGCTTTCCTTCCACTGCCCCACATACGGGTAGATGATATTGCCAGGCTCCTCGTTATGCCAGCCGCAGTCAATGACGTAGTATTCAACGCCCATTGCCGCCACCACGGGAGCAATTTTAGCGGTGTTCTCTGCCGTAGGGCTATCCCACGAAAGGTGCATATATTCATTGAAAATGGTGGGCAATGCTTGATCCGCCTTTGCATTTTTGCAGATGTGTCGGCGGTATTTGGTCATCTCGCCGATCACGCTCTCAAGCGACGTGCCAAAGGAAAGTGCTACGGCAGGCGTGCGGTAGCTCTCGCCTGCGCGCAACGCCTTGCTCCATCCGCCAAAGGGCAGATTGGCACCGCCCAGATAGAGATAGTTTTGTCCCATCTTGTCCGAAATTTCATAGTACCACGAGGCGTTCTGCTCGATTTGGAACATCATAAGCTGTCCCTTCTCGCTATCCTCTAAAATACCCTGCGGCAGCTCCTCTTTTGTCGACCAGCTGCCGATGTTGGCAAAGGCGATACGCTTTTGGCTCTCACCCGTTGAGCCGCGCATACCAAGCGCCGTAAAACTTGCACGCACGGGCTGACATTCATAGTGGTGGCTCTGCAGGAAGCGTGTAAAGTAAAGATGATCTACACCCCCGTCTGCCGCCTTCGGGAAAGCGGGCACCACCAGCGCCGAGACCTCCTCCAGCACGATCTCGCGGTCGCCAATATTCTTCACCTCGGTATACGCGCGCACGGCGTTCGTATCCTCATAAGCAGTAAAGACCGTCTTTACCTCAACAAGCTCGCTTTGTTCGATGACCTCAAGCGTGTTATCGTGCTTGGTGTGCGACACATAAAGGAGACGCTCGCCCTCAGAGGAGCGCACCATTTTCACACCCATGTGGGTGTTTTTATGCTCGCCGCTGATCTGCACCTCAGCAAGGCGCAGCTCGCCCTCGGCGGCAGTCAGATTACCGCAAGCGGCAATCGAAATTCGTTCATCCTTTACCCGAAAGCGCAGATTTGCAAACGTGAATTCCATAAAAGACTCCTTACTGCAAAAATTCTTACGCTTATTATAATATAAGCCATTCGCAAAGTCAATCCTTTTCTTGACAAGCAACGGGCGGCGTGTTATACTTTTTTTAGCACGTTGAAAGGAAAACATCTGTATGATTCTATACTTTTTCTTGACCGCCGTTTGCATTGTGGCTACGATCGTCTGCATCGCTATCGAAACCGAATGGTGGGTGTGGGTCATTTCCGCGGGGCTTGCCCTGCTTTGCGCTGCCATTGCCATTGCAAAGCTGCGCGAGGAATTGGAATACGTGCGTGCCGCACGGAAGCCGAAGGCAGAAAAGCCGAAAAAGCCAAAAGCGGCAAAGCCGAAAAAGCCCGTAAAATACCCGACCTTAATTGAGCATTGCCTCTCGCTGTCGGAAAGTGAGCTGCTTGCCTTTGCAAAAAAGCATTACGGGATCCTTTTGCAATTCTGGAAAAGTCGTTTCCCCGAAAAAAACAACCACAAAGGAGTCTTTCTGGGTCTTTTACTCGTCATATTTTCAAAAAGTAACACCATTTCAAAGGCCGAGGCAGATTTCTTCAGGCACTTTGATCCCGACGCTGATCTTGCCAGCGCAGACCTTTCAGATATGAAGAAAGAGAGCGAAGCCGCACTGAGGATGGCGCAAGAGCTGCCCTATGCTTCCCTCAAAAATTCCTACCTCTCGCTTTGCGCCGCCGCCACCGTGGCGGGCGGCATAACGCCCGAAAAACTTACCTTTTTTAAAAAGCTTTTGGAAAACAGCAAAAAGGAGCCCACGCAATGAACGATCGCACAGCAAAGGTCCTGCTGGACGAGGAGCGCTATCCGCGCGGTGCAAACTCACCCACAAGACATATTGAATACGCCTGCCCCTGCGGCAAGGGCAGAGTGATAGAGGAACGCGTGGTCGGCTTTGGCGATTACTGTGCGTGGCTCAAATGCCGCCGTTGCAAAAGGAAATACGAAATCGAGACCGGCTGCGGCCACATCTGGGAGCTGGTAGAAAAGTAAAGCGTGCAGCAAACGCGACTTCGACGCAAAAAGAGCATCCCCCGAAATGGGGGATGCTTTTTTATTAAGTTAGTGTTACGACCGCGAAGCGGGCTTGCACTACTTGCCCACCGCGCAAAAGTGGTAGGAAGAAAACTTGCACTCTTGCGGTGCCCGCATCACGCCGCCCTCGCTAGCGCTCGGTTGCGTTCTGCGACCGCGGCGACTCCTCGCCCTCCCTCCCCCTGCCACCGGCAGCGGTATTGGCAACTTCTGTTTTTTTGATATCGCGCCCGCAAAGCGGGCTTGCACTCTTGCGGTGCCCGCATCACGCCGCCCTCGCTAGCGCTCGGTTGCGTTCTGCGACCGCGGCGACTCCTCGCCCTCCCTCCCCCTGCCACCGGCAGCGGTCGGGCTCGTCCCTCTCCCGCCGGGAACCCGGCGCGAGAAAAGACGCGACTTCGACGCAAAAAGAGCATCCCCCGAAATGGGGGATGCTCTTTTTGTGGCGGAGAAGGAGAGACTTGAACTCTCGCGCCGGGTTTAAATCCGACCTACTCCCTTAGCAGGGGAGCCTCGTCACCAACTTGAGTACTTCTCCATACCAATATGTGGGGATTCTCACCCGCTTTTTGCGATTTTGGAA
>JBGVCY010000104.1:0-7526 GCA_045119135.1 Eubacteriales bacterium
CCGCACTCGTTGGCGATGGCGGGCAGATGCAGCATACTGTTGGTCGAGCAGCCAAGCGCCATATCGGCGGTAATGGCATTGCGGATCGCAGCCGCGGTCATAATATCGCGGGGACGGATGTTCTTTTTCACAAGATCCATCACCTGCATGCCGGCGTGCTTGGCAAGCTCGATGCGTGCCGAATACACGGCGGGAATGGTACCGTTGCCGCGAAGACCCATGCCGAGAACTTCGGTGAGACAATTCATCGAGTTGGCGGTATACATACCCGAGCAGGAGCCGCAGTTGGGGCAGGTCTTGCATTCAAACTCGTTCAGCTTCGCATCGTCGATTCTGCCTGCGTGGTAAGAGCCGACTGCCTCACACATCGAGGAAAGGCTGGTTTTCTTGCCGCCTACGCGACCTGCCAGCATCGGACCGCCGCTGACAAATACAGTGGGAATATTCAGGCGTGCCGCCGCCATCAGAAGGCCGGGCACGTTCTTGTCACAGTTGGGGATCATCACAAGGCCGTCAAAGCCGTGTGCCATAACCATTGCTTCGGTAGAATCGGCAATCAGATCGCGGGTAACAAGCGAGTATTTCATACCCACGTGACCCATGGCGATACCGTCACAAACGGCGATTGCGGGGAAAACGATGGGCGTGCCGCCTGCCATTGCCACGCCTTGCTTGACTGCCTGCGTGATCTTATCCAGATTCATATGGCCGGGAACAATCTCGTTATAAGAGCTGACAATACCAATCAGAGGTCTTTGCAGCTCCTCTTCGGTAAGGCCAAGCGCGTGATAGAGCGAGCGATGCGGTGCATTATTGCAACCGTTTACAACCGTATCTTTAATCATAGTTCTTCCTCCCATGAAAGTTACTGTATGAGGCGCAGAAGTTCCCTTCTGCGCCCTTACAACAACCTTCATTAATTGTTGATGAATTTTTCCTCGTCGGCCCAGCTGTACAGCTTGCGGATATCCTTACCGACAACCTCAGCGGGATGCTCGGCAGCGATCTTGCGCATAGCGTTGAAGTGTACCTGTGCGCCCGCATCGGACATATCCAGCAGGAAGTCCTTTGCGAAGGTGCCGTCCTGAATGTCGGCAAGAACCTTCTTCATTGCCTTCTTGGTCTCTTCGGTGATGATCTTCGGACCGGTGATATAGTCGCCGTACTCTGCGGTGTTGGAGATCGAATATCTCATGCCTTCAAAGCCGCTCTGGTAAATGAGGTCAACGATCAGCTTCATCTCGTGGATGCACTCGAAGTAAGCGTTACGGGGGTCGTAGCCTGCCTCAACCAGGGTCTCGAAGCCTGCCTGCATCAGTGCGCAAACACCGCCGCAAAGCACTGCCTGCTCGCCGAACAGGTCAGTCTCAGTCTCGGTGCGGAAGGTGGTTTCCAGCACGCCTGCACGGGCGCCGCCGATACCAAGTGCGTATGCCAGAGCAATGTCAAGTGCATCGCCGGTAGCATCCTGATGGATAGCAACCAGACAAGGAACACCCTTACCTGCCTGATACTCGCTGCGAACGGTGTGACCGGGGCCCTTGGGAGCGATCATTACAACGTTGATGTTCTTGGGGGGCTTGATGCAGCCGTAGTGGATGTTGAAGCCGTGTGCAAATGCAAGGGTCTTGCCCTCGGTCATGTAGGGCTCGATGCTCTCGCGGTAAAGCTTTGCCTGCTTCTCGTCGTTGATGAGGATCATTACGAAGTCGGCGCGCTTTGCAGCCTCGGCAGCGGTCATAACGGTAAGACCCTGCTTTTCAGCCTTTGCCCAGCTCTTGCTGCCCTCGTAAAGACCGACGATAACATTAACGCCGGACTCCTTGAGGTTGAGTGCGTGTGCGTGACCCTGCGAGCCGTAGCCGATGATGGCAACGGTCTTGCCGTTGAGCTTTGCGAGATCGCAATCCTGCTGATAGTAAATGTTTGCCATGATTTTTTTCTCCTTTGTATTCAGGTGAATTTATTTTTATTTTTTGTTTTACTTATCAAGAAGCGAGGTCTTTCCGCGCTCCAGTGCCACAATACCCGTGCGGCACATTTCGATAATGCCGAAGGGCATCATCAGCTGAACGAAGGCGTCGATCTTCGACGGATCGCCCGTAATTTCGATGCACATGGCATCGGTGGTATAGTCAATCACCTTTGCGCGGTACACGTCAACGGCGGAAAGCACGTCGGCGCGGGTGGCGGTAGAGTTTTTGACCTTGATCAGCATCAGCTCGCGCTTGATGCAGTCATCCTCAAGCACTTCAACCTTTTTCACATTGAAGAGCTTTTTCATCTGATTCAGCATCTGCTCTCTTGCATAGCCGTCGCCGCTGAGCGAAATGGTGATACGCGAATAAGCGGGCGATTCGGTTTCGCCAACCGTCAGCGCATCGATATTAAAGCCGCGGCGGGTGAACATGCTGGTAACACGCGTCAGCACGCCGAATTGGTTGTCAACGTAAATTGCAATGACAAATTTATTCATCGTCTTCACCTCACTTTTCGGCTTCCGTGATGATATCGTCGATCGAGCCGCCGGGGGGAAGCATGGGCAGCACGAAGGCATCCTTATCAATGAGAGTCTCAATCACAACGGGGCCCTTCACCGTAAGTGCCTCGGTAAACGCCTTTTCAAATTCCTCGGGGGTCGAAGCGCGCATACCCTTGGCACCGAATGCCTCAGCAAGCTTGACAAAATCGGTCTTGCGGTCAAGCACGGTGTTGGAATAGCGCTTGCCAAAGAACAGGGTCTGCCACTGGCGTACCATACCCAGCACGCCGTTGTTCATCAGCACAATCACCATCGGAATCTCGTAGGAAACGGCAGTTGCCAGCTCGTTGAGGTTCATACCGAACGAGCCGTCACCCGTGATTAGCACCACGGGGTCGCCCGTAGCGACCTGCGCACCCATTGCGGCGCCCATACCAAAGCCCATCGTGCCAAGACCGCCGCTGGATACGAAGCGGCGCGCGCCGTCGAACTTGGCGTACTGTGCCGTCCACATCTGATGCTGACCGACGTCGGTCGCAAACACGGTCTTCGGAAGCTTTTTGGCATTGATGATATCAAACGCCATACGGGGGGTCAGCGCGCCACGCGAACGCTCGCGTGCTTTATTTTCCAGCTCCTCTTCCCTTGCGCGCAGGGCTTCTACCTGTTCGCGCCAAGCGGGATGCTCCTGCTTTTCCACCAGCGCCGCAATGCGCAGGAAGGCGTCCTTTACATCGGCAATGATGCCAAGGTCGACCTTGACGTTCTTATTGATCTCGGCAAAGTCGGGATCGATCTGTACGATCTTGGTGCCGCGTGCAAATCTTGCTACGTTGCCCGTGGCGCGATCGCTGAAGCGCACACCGATCGCAAAGATGAGGTCTGCTTCCTTCTGCGCCATCGAGGATGCGAAGTGACCGTGCATGCCCTGCATACCAAGGAAGCGGTCGCAATCGTCGTTGACAGCAGACAAACCCATAAACGAGCAGCCGATGTAGGCATCGATCTTGTTTGCCAGAGCGATCACATCGTCGCCAAGTCCAAGGCCTGCGGCACCGCCACCGATATAAATGTAGGGGCGCTTCGCCTCGGAAAGCATTTTCGCCGCCTCGACGATCTGTGCTTCCTCTGCGATGGGCAGCGGGAATTTGGGAGCGATCTCCTTCTCTTCAAATTCGTAAGTAGCAACCTGCACGTCCTTCGGCACGTCAACCAGCACAGGGCCGGGTCTGCCCGAGCGTGCAATGCGGAATGCCTCACGAATGGTATCGGCAAGCTTTGCAACGTCGTTTACGAAATAGTTGTGCTTGGTAATGGGAAGGGTCACACCCGTAATGTCGATCTCCTGGAAGCTATCCTTGCCGATGAGCGAGCAAGGCACGTTGCCCGTAATGGCAACCATCGGGATCGAATCCAGCATAGCGGTAGCAATGCCGGTGACAAGGTTGGTCGCACCGGGACCCGAGGTAGCGATGCAAACGCCCACCTTGCCCGTGGCACGCGAATAGCCGTCGGCTGCGTGCGATGCGCCCTGCTCGTGCGCGGTCAGCACGTGATTGATCTGATCGCGGTATTTATAAAGCGCGTCGTAAATATTGATCACCTGACCGCCCGGGTAACCGAACACATCGGTCACGCCCTGCTCGATCAGGGTCTTGATGATGATTTCTGCACCTGTTAACTTCATAGTATTGCTCCTTATTGATCTGCCAGCATACGGTTGACGGCACTAACCAGCGCCCGGATCGAGGATTCGATGATGTCGCTGTCGATGCCCGCGCCCCAATAGGTCTTACCGCCAAAGCGGACACTGACGTAAGAGGCGGCAAGCGAGGTGGATTTTTCTTCCAACGCGTGCTGCGTATACTGCTCAAGCGTATATTCCTTACCGATCACCTCGCGAATGGCGTTGCTGACGGCATCCAGACGGCCGTTGCCGACAGTGGCGATCTCAACCGTTTCGCCGTTCAACGCAAGGCGGACCGTGGCATCGATACGATCATCGTTATCCACATAGACTGCCTTGACCACATCCAGCGTGCCGCGCAGGTTGACGTAATCCTTGATAAAGATATCGTAGACCTCGTCGGGCTGCAGCTCCTTGTGCAGGTGGTCGGAAATACTTTTCACGTGATAGCCGAAATCCTCGCGCATCTTCGGGGGCAGGATGTGCTTGTAGCGGGTCTCAAGAATATAGCCAATACCGCCCTTACCCGACTGCGAGTTGATACGAATGACGTCTGCCTCGTACACTCTGCCGACGTCGGCGGGGTCGATGGGCAGGTAAGGAACGTTCCAGATGCCCTTCTTTTCCTCGCGCCACTTCATACCCTTGGCAATGGCATCCTGATGCGAGCCGCTGAAGGCGGCGAACACCAGCTTGCCGCTGTAGGGCTGACGCTCGTAAACATGCATACCCGTTACCTTTTCATACACCTCGGTAATGGCGGGCAGATCGCTGAAGTCAAGCTCAGGATCGATGCCCTGCGAGAAGAGGTTCAGTGCAAGGGTGATGATATCCACATTACCCGTGCGCTCGCCGTTGCCAAACAGCGTGCCTTCAATACGGTCGCCGCCCGCAAGCAAGCCCATCTCACTGTCTGCCACGGCACAGCCGCGGTCGTTGTGAGGATGCAGCGAGATCACAAGATTTTCGCGTCCCTTCAGATTCTTGCACATATATTCGACCTGCGCGGCGTAGATGTGCGGCATCGAATGCGACACGGTAACGGGCAGGTTGATGATGACCTTATCCTCGGGGGTGGGCTGCCAGATATCAAGCACGGCATTGCAGATCTCGGCGGCGAATTCGGGCTCGGTGCCCGTAAAGCTTTCGGGCGAATACTCAAAGGTGATCTTTCCCTCTGCCTTTTCGCGGTACTCGCGGCAGAGCTTGGCGCCCTTGACGGCGATTTCGATGATCTCATCCTTCTCGCGATGGAAGACCTGCTCACGCTGAGCGACCGAGGTGGAGTTGTAAAGATGCACGATGGCGTGCTTGGCGCCGCGGATCGCCTCAAAGGTCTTGGCGATGATATGCTCACGCGACTGGGTCAACACCTGAATGGTAACGTCGTCGGGAATCAGATGTTCCTCGATCAGCTTGCGGCAGAATTCATATTCGGTTTCGGACGCGGCGGGAAAGCCGATCTCAATCTCCTTAAAGCCAAGCTTGCAAAGCAGCTTGAAGAAGGTCAGCTTATCCTCAAGGCTCATCGGAATGACCAGCGCCTGATTGCCGTCGCGCAGGTCAACGCTGCACCACACGGGCGCGTGGTCCAGTGCATCGCGATGGATCCAATCCATACTGATGCCCTTGGGGACAAAGTATTGCTTTTCGTACTTTTGAGAGTTTTTCATAAAGGTTTCCTTTCCTCTGTGCTACCGTCAAGAAACAAAAAAATCTCTTTTACGCAACAGCACAGAACTTTGCATAAAAGAGACGAAGATATCTGCTCTCCGCGGTACCACTCTATTTGGTGACAAGCACCCACTTACGCCGTGCCCGAGGACACAACTACCCTGTAACGGGAGAACCCGTTCAATTCTACTTGGCTTACGCCTTTCGATTGAAAGCTCGAGGACGAGTTATCTCTTGTTTTGCGCTCCGTCTTACACCAACCGACGGTTCTCTGTGCCGCGCCACAAGCCTTGTTTCCTGTCATTGCCTTTAAATATATGTTATTATTATAATGTAAACACCCGCGCTCGTCAATATTTTTTTTGCACTTTTTTAATTTTTTGCGTTTTGCACAAATCAAAAGACGGCATGGCGTTTCTTTTTGGCGGTTTCGACCCGTTTTGACAAAAAAGATCTGCCCGATTTTCGGGCAGATCCTTTTATTTTGCATACAATTCGTCGGCGTAGGACCAATAGTAATCCGAAAGCGTGCCGTCAAGATAAGCAAACGCCTTTTCCTGCAGGTCGTCGGGAATGCCGTAAAACGCCTCGGCAATGGCACCTGCCATGGCGCCCTGCGTATCGCAGTCACCGCCAAGCGACACCGCGTTGCGAACGGCATCCTCAAAGTCGGTGGATTCGAGAAACGCCACAATCGCCTGCGGCACACTGCCCTGACAGGTCACGTCAAAGGAATAGGTAGGGCGGATTTCATCCAACGTAAAATTGAGCGGATAGTACTCTTGCTCGATGTACGCGCGGATGGTCTCCTTGCTCTCCCCCGTCCGCGAAAGAAAGATGGCGGCGGCAACTGCCATGGCGCCCTTCACGCCCTCGTGGTGGTCGTGCGTGACCTCGGCACTCCAGCGCGCAAGGCGTTCAACGTCGGCAAGGGTATCTGCCGCCCATGCCACAGGCGACACGCGCATCGCCGAGCCGTTGCCAAAGCTGCCATAGGGCTCGCGGCGCTCCTCGGTCAGCCACCAATAAAATTTTTCGCCATAGCCCGCAGACGGGTAAAGATTGCCGATCTCGTGCATCGCATCGATCAGCGTTTCTTTAAAGGACTCCTCGTCCTCAAGGTCTGCGCGCACGCAGGCAATGCCCACGGCGATCGTCATCACGCTGTCATCGGTAGGACGGCTGTCACCGAGAAACAGCGGAAAGTGCTTGTCCTTGATACCACCAAACTCATAGGGCGAGCCGACGATATCACCGATAATGGCACCCAGCATAGCATTTCCTCCTTCAAAATCCGAAAAGCCGCAAAACGGGTCGCATTTTGGCGACCCGTTGCATCATTTTTTGAACCACAAGCGCCATAGAAAACGTGTGAAAAAGCGCTGTTTTTATTCCGCAAAGCCAAGCTTTGCTTTCTTCTTTTGCATCATCAAGGTGAACTCTTTGTCAGAGATCGAGCGCTCAAAGTCATCACGCGTCAGCGTAATGGTCGAGATTTTATCCAGCTGGCAGCGCATTGCCGCCTTTGCCCACGTACGCTCAAAGAGGTTACGGACAAAGCGTGCATTGCTGAATTCCTTAGATTCCAGCACCGTATCGGGCAGGGCGTCAAAGTAAGCACGTACGATGGGTAACAGGTCTTCCTCATATGCAAACTGACCCTCTAGCATCGACAGATAGATG
>JBGVCY010000105.1:0-9459 GCA_045119135.1 Eubacteriales bacterium
CCCCCCACCCCCCCCCCCCCGCGAAAGGGTTTAATGTTCTTATTGAGTGCTCTTATCCTCGAAATCGGCATTGTAGAAGCCGCCGTCAGCACCGGCACCCTCGGTGCCTGCACCGGCGCCTGCACCCTGTGCGGCGCTTGCCTGCTGATACAGCTTTTCGGAAATGGTATAGAACGCCTTCTCCAGTGCCTCGGTATCTGCCTTGATGGCTGCAGTGTCGCCCGTAGCAACGGTTGCGCGCAGCTTTTCAATTGCCTCAAGAACAGGCTTCTTCTCATCCTCAGAGATCTTATCGCCGATCTCATTCAGGGTCTTTTCGCTCTGGAAAATGAGGGACTCGGCATGGTTCTTGGTGTCCACAGCTTCCTTCTGCTTCTTATCCTCTTCAGCGAAGCGCTCGGCATCCTTTACGGCGCGGTCGATATCCTCCTGCGACATATTGGTGGACGAGGTGATGGTAATGTGGGTCTCCTTGCCCGTGCCCTTATCGGTTGCCGATACGTTTACAATGCCGTTGGCATCGATATCGAAGGTTACCTCGATCTGAGGAACGCCACGGGGTGCGGCGGGGATACCGTCAAGGGTGAAGCGACCAAGCGTGGTATTGCCAGCCGCCATTTCGCGCTCGCCCTGCAGAACGTGGATTTCAACCGAGGTCTGACCGTCAGCGGCGGTCGAATAGACCTGGCTCTTCTTGACGGGGATGGTGGTGTTACGGTCGATGATACGGTTGAAAACGCCGCCAAGGGTCTCAATGCCCAGCGACAGAGGGGTTACGTCAAGCAGCAGAAGGTCGGTCTTGTCGCCGCCAAGCACGCCGCCCTGAATAGCGGCACCAATGGCAACGCACTCATCGGGGTTGATGCCCTTGAAGGGCTCTTTTCCGATGAACTTCTTCACTGCCTCCTGCACGGCGGGAATACGGGTCGAGCCGCCGACAAGCAGAACCTTTTCGATATCCGAAACGCTCTTACCTGCATCGGCAAGTGCCTTGCGGGTGGGAGCCATGCAACGGTCAACAAGGTCTGCGGTGATGCGGTCGAACTCGGCACGAGTGAGAGTCACATCCAGGTGGAGAGGACCTGCCGCGGTTGCCGTAATAAAGGGCAGATTGATGTTAGACGAGGTCATACCCGACAGCTCGATCTTTGCCTTCTCTGCCGCATCCTTCAGGCGCTGCAGCACCATTTTGTCCTTGCGCAAGTCAACGCCGTTTTCCTTCATAAAGCCGTCAGCCAGCCAATCGATGATGCGCTGGTCGAAGTCGTCACCGCCAAGGCGAGTATCGCCGTTGGTAGCAAGCACCTCAAATACGCCATCGGAAATTTCAAGAATCGAAACGTCGAAGGTGCCACCACCAAGGTCAAATACCATAATGGTCTGGTCCTTTTCCTGATCCTTATCCATACCGTATGCAAGTGCAGCGGCAGTAGGCTCGTTGATGATACGCTTGACGTCAAGGCCTGCGATCTTACCTGCGTCCTTGGTTGCCTGACGCTGTGCATCCGAGAAGTATGCGGGAACGGTGATGACCGCCTCGGTTACGGGTGTGCCAAGGAATGCCTCGGCATCCGCCTTCAGCTTTTGCAGGATCATTGCCGAAATTTCCTGAGGGGTATACTGCTTGTCGTCGATGGCAACCTTGTGTGCGGTGCCCATCTCGCGCTTGATCGAGATCACAGTGCGATCGGGGTTGGTAATGCTCTGGCGCTTTGCGACCTGACCGATCATACGCTCGCCAGTCTTGGAGAATGCCACCACAGAGGGGGTGGTACGTGCGCCTTCCGGATTGGGGATGACCTTGGGCTCGCCGCCCTCGTAAACTGCTACGCAAGAGTTGGTAGTACCCAAGTCAATACCGATAATTTTTCCCATAATAAAATTTCCTCCCGAAGATTGTATCTTCTTTATAATATTTGATAATATTTGAATTAGTTTGCTACTTTGACCATGGCATAGCGCAACACGCGCTCGCCCTTGATATAACCCTTTTGCAGGACCTCGACCACCTCGGATTCGCCTTTCTCGGGGTCTTCGATGTGCATCACGGCGTTGTGGTAGGTGGGATCGAAGGGCTTGCCCTGTGCCTCGATCTCGGTGATACCGAGCTTTGCGAAGGTATCGCCCACGCTTTTGAGAACCAGCGCCACGCCCTTTGCCACGTTTTCGCCGTCGGTATACTGCGCCGCGCGCTCCAGATTGTCGACAACGGGCAGGAACGCCGCCAGAGCCATTTCAAAGGCATCGGCATAAATGTTATCACGCTCGCGCACCGTGCGGCGGCGGAAGTTTTCATATTCGGCGGCAAGGCGCAGATACTTATCGTTCAGCGCTGCAAGCTCTGCCGTCATCTCTTCGATTTTCTTGTTTGCCTCTTCCAATGCGGCATCCTGCTTGCGAGGCTTCTTCTTGGCTTCCTTTTCGCCTTTTGCGCCGCGGCTCATTGCCTCGGCAGCGGCAAGGATATCCTCTTCCGTATCAACGGCAGTGTCGTCAACGGGCATACCGTCTTTTACTTCTTCACTCATTTTATTCTCCTTCTGTGGGGGTGGTTGGTTCACTTAAGAAATTGGTAATGTTTCCGCCAAGGCTATCAAGCATCGCCAGCACGCGACCGTAATCCATACGAAGAGGTCCGATCACGCCGACAGCACCCACGGTGCGGCCGCCGCGCTTGATCGGCTTGAATACCAGCGTGGAATTGTTGATGACACGTACCGAGCTGTCTGAGCCGATGACCACGTTTACGCCGTCACCGTCGACATCGAAAAGGTCAAGGATGTCGTCCTTGCGCTCAAGAGCTCCCAGCAGCTCGCCAAGGCTTTCCGCATTGGCAAATTCGGGGTACTGCAAGAGGCGGTCAAGACCGCTGACCTTCAGCTCGCCGCTGTCCAGCTCGCCCAGCACCTCGTAAATGCCCTTCATGACGGCATTTACCAGCACGGTGTCCCCTGCCATACGGTTTTCCAGCTCGATCATAATCGGCAGGTTGATTTCGCTTGCATCAAGTCCTGTGGCAAGGTCGTTCAGAGCATCGGCAAGGCGGGAGAGCGTGTGCTCGTCAATCTCGGTATCCGAGATGATATTGCGCGTTTTCACCGCGCCGTTTGAGGCGACAAGGATCAAAATAAAGCTGTGCTTATCGATCAGTGCCGTTTCGTACTTATTGACCGTGACCGCGTGTGCGCGGGGCTTGATGGCAAAGCCCGTGTAGTTGGTCAGTGCCGATGCCGCACGGGATGCGTTTTCAAGAATCTGATCAAGCTCGGAGAGCTTCAGCTTCATCAGCTGATTGATCTGTGCGATTTCCTTGGCGGTCATCGCATAATCCTCAAGCAAGGAATCCACGTAGAAGCGATAGCCCTGCTTGCTGGGGATGCGGCCTGCCGAGGTGTGCGGCTGTTCCAGATAACCGAGGCTTTCCAGCTCAGCCATTTCATTGCGAATGGTAGCAGACGAGCAGGTCAACTGCCGACTTTCGGTCAGGAACTTGGAGCCGACGGGCTCGCCGCCCTGAATGTGTGCTTCGATGATTGCCTTCAATATTATTTTTTTGCGGTCACTAAGACCCTTGCCCTGTGCGCTCACGTTGTTCCCTCCCTTCAAGGATCGGTTTTAGCACTTTCAAGTGCCGAGTGCTAAATTCACATTAAAAATATACCACGATTAGGAGTCTTTGTCAAGGATTTTGGGCAAATTTTTTCATCTTTTTTCAAGGAAAGTGCTAAATTTCAAGTTTTTTTCACCAAGGCATCAAAAAATCCCCGCGCCAAGCGTGGCGCGGGGATTTTGTTACCTTTTTTTGCGTGCATCAAAGGTTTTAAAATATTGATACAAATTGCATGGGATCATCCCGTTATAAAGCTTTTTGATTTTATCGGCGCGGCGACCGTAAAGGGCTTCAAACTTCTGGTGCGAGGTCAGAATATAGATCTGCCAAGGGGCAAGCCGTGCAAATGCCTTACCGATATCGCGGTAAAGTGCCTCTGCCTCGCGCAGCTCCAGCATACGCTCACCGTAGGGCGGATTGCAGATCACCGTTCCCCGCGCATCGGGCGTGGGCTTGCTGATATCGCGCGCGTCCGCGCGATAAAATGTAATGTAATCGGCAACGCCTGCGCGCTCGGCGTTCTCGCGCGCCAGTGCCAGCACCTTTTCATCGATGTCCGAGGCATAGATCATCGGCACCGCATCGCGGCGCACCAGCTCCTCAGCCTCGTTGATGGCATCGTACCACGCGTGGCGCACGATCCAGGGGAACTCCATCGATGCAAATTCGCGGTCAAGACCGGGAGCGATATTTTTTAAGATCATCGCCGCTTCAATGGCAATCGTGCCCGAGCCGCAGAAGGGATCGTGAATGAGGGTATCAAGGCGAGGACGCGCGCCAAGCACCATCGCGGCAGCAAGCGTTTCACGCAAGGGCGCCAACCCCGCCGCAGGGCGATAGCCGCGCTTGTGAAGCGTTACGCCGCTGGTGTCGATCATCAGCGTGGCAACATCTTTAAAAAGGAAGAATTCGATCTGATATTTGGTTCCCGTCTCCTCGAACCATTTGACACCGTACACCGAGGAAAGGCGATCAACCACCGCTTTTTTAACAATGCTCTGGCAATCGGGCACCGAAAAAAGCGCACTTTTGATGGCATGCCCCTTCACGGGAAAGGCATCGTTCTTGCCGATATACTGCTCAAAGGGAAGATTGCGCACGCCATCAAACAGCTCGGTAAAGCTGTGCGCAGGAAAGGCGCCAAGCGAAAGATACACGCGCTCGGCGGTACGCAGGCGGATGTTGGCACGCGGGATATCCTTCAGCTCAGCGCTGAAGCTGACACGTCCGTCAATGGTTTCGATGCGCTTAAGCCCCAGCGCATCGATCTCCTCACCCAACTGCTTTTCCAATCCGAAAAGGCAGGTTGCAACAAGCGTTATCATTGATTTCTCACCAGCCATTTCTTCAAATATTCACCCGTGTACGAGGTCGGATGCTGTGCGACCTGCTCGGGCGTACCCGTGGCAAGCACAGTGCCGCCGCCGTCACCGCCCTCGGGGCCGAGGTCGATGATATAATCAGCAGTCTTGATCACATCAAGATTATGCTCGATCACAAGCACGGTGTTCCCTGCCTCAACAAGGCGATCCAGCATAGCAATCAGCTTTGCCACGTCGGCACTGTGCAGACCCGTCGTCGGCTCGTCAAGGATATAAATAGTCTTGCCCGTGCTGCGTTTGGAGAGCTCGCCTGCAAGGCGGATGCGCTGTGCCTCGCCGCCCGATAGGGTGGTTGACGACTGACCGATGCCGATATAGCCAAGTCCCACGTCGTAAAGCGCCTGTAGCTTGCGCTTGATCGAGGGGATACCGTCAAAAAAGGAAAGTCCTTCCTCGACCGTCATTTGCAGCACATCGGAAATATTTTTCCCTTTATAATGCACGTCCAGCGTATCGCGGTTATAGCGCTTGCCCTTGCAGACGTCGCAGGTGACGTACACGTCGGGCAGGAAGTGCATTTCGATCTTCTTCACGCCGTCGCCCTCGCACGCCTCACAGCGACCGCCCTTGACGTTGAACGAAAAGCGCCCACTGGTATAGCCGTGCGCTTTGGCATCGGCAGTTTTGGCAAACAGATCGCGGATTTCATTGAAAAGCCCCGTATAGGTAGCGGGGTTCGAGCGCGGCGTGCGCCCGATGGGGCTTTGGTCGATGGCAATGACCTTATCGAGATGCTCAACGCCCTCGATACGGTCGAACTTACCGGGATAAGCAAGAGCGCGATTGAGCTTGGCGGCAAGGTGGGGATACAGAATACCGTTGACCAGCGAGGATTTGCCCGAGCCCGACACACCCGTGACCGCCACAAAGCAGCCAAGCGGGATCTCGACCGAGATGTTTTTCAAGTTGTTCTGACGGGCGCCGATCACCTTCAGCCACTTGCCGTTCCCCGCGCGGCGGGTGGCGGGTACGCGGATCTTTTCGCGTCCCGACAGATAAGCGCCCGTGATCGATTCGGGGCAAGCCATAATCTCGGCAGGGGTGCCGCTTGCTACGATATAGCCGCCGTGAATACCCGCACCGGGTCCCACGTCAACGATATAGTCAGCCGCTTCCATCGTCTCCTCGTCGTGCTCTACCACCAGCACGCTGTTGCCAAGGTCGCGCAAGCGCTCCAGCGTACGGATCAGCTTGATATTATCGCGCTGATGAAGTCCGATGCTGGGCTCATCCAGAATATACAGCACGCCCATCAGGGACGAGCCGATCTGGGTTGCCAAGCGAATGCGCTGTGCTTCACCGCCCGAAAGCGTGCCCGCCTTGCGGGAAAGCGTGAGATAATCAAGCCCCACACTGATCAGGAACCCAAGGCGCGCGCGCACCTCTTTGAGGATTTCCTTTGCAATGGTCTGCTCGGTCTCACTCAGCTCCAAGCCATTCACAAAATCCAGTGCATCACGCACCGACATCGAGCAGAATTCATCGATGTTTTTGCCGCCCACGGTGACAGACAGCACGGTGGGCGAAAGACGGCGACCGCCGCATTTCGGACAGGGCGCATCCTCCACAAAATCGTCATAATACTCATTGCCGCCCATCCGCATACGCTTTTCGATCATAGCAACAAGTCCCTCGAACTGCACGATCTGCTCGTGCCGCTCACCGCCGAAATAGCGCACCACGTGGTATTTTTCGGCACCCGAGCCATTGTAAAGGATTTCCTTTTGCTCGGGGGTAAAATCCTTTATGGGGGTATCCAACCCAAAGCCGAAGCGCTCGCCAACAGCCGCAAACAAGGGGCCGTTCCAGCTGATAGTTTCCAAGGTTTTAAAGCCGTTGACGGCGATCGCACCCTTGGAAAGCGACAAGCTGTCATCGGGAATCAGCTTCCACACGGCAAGACGGCGCATTTCGCCAAGTCCCGCACATTCAGGGCAAGCGCCCTGCGGATTGTTGAAGGAAAACATACGGGGCTCAAGCTCACCAAAGGAAATGCCATGCTCCTCGCAGGCGTAGTTCTGCGAGAAGACAAGCTCGGCGGGGGCTTCTTCCCCATCTCTTGCCACGGGAACAATCAAAAGATTGCCATCCGCAAGAGAGAGAGCGGTTTCTACCGAGTCACCAAGGCGCGCACGGATATCGCCGCGGTTCACCAGGCGGTCGACAATCACCTCGACCGTGTGCTTTTTGTTTTTATCAAGCGCAATTTCCTCGGAAAGGTCGTACATATTGCCGTCCACGCGCACGCGGGCATAGCCGCTTTTGCGGGCATCGGCAAACACCTTTTCGTGCATGCCCTTCTGGGCGCGCACGACGGGCGCCAGCACCAGAAAACGCGTTCCCTCGGGCAGGGCGAGGATGCGGTCGACGATCTGATCCTTCGATTGCTGACGGATCTCCTTGCCGCACACGGGACAGTGCGGCACGCCGATGCGCGCGTATAAGAGGCGCAGGTAATCGTAAATTTCGGTCACCGTGCCGACCGTTGAGCGCGGGTTCTTTGAGGTGGTTTTCTGATCGATCGAGATCGCGGGCGACAGTCCCTCGATGCTGTCAAGATCAGGCTTGTCCAGCTGCCCCAGAAACATACGCGCATAGGACGAGAGCGATTCGACAAAGCGGCGATGTCCCTCGGCATAAATGGTGTCAAAGGCAAGCGACGACTTGCCCGAGCCCGAAAGACCTGTCAGCACCACCAGCTTATCGCGTGGAATCTCGACATCTATATTTTTCAAGTTATGGACGCGAACGCCCTTCAAAATCAGTTTATCTGCCATTTACGTTTCTCGCAATTCTTTGATTTTGTCACGCAGGAATGCCGCCTTCTCAAACTCCAAGCGCTTCGCGGCATCGCGCATTTCTGCTGTCAGCTGCTCGATCAGCTTGCGGCGCTCGGCAGCGGTCAGCTTTTTGCCCTTCTCCTTTGCCGCATCGGCGGTCTTACCGATCTCGATCAGGTCATGAATACCCTTGACAATGGTCTTTGGCGTGATGCCGTGTGCCTTGTTATAGGCATCCTGAATGGCGCGGCGGCGGTTGGTTTCGTCGATTGCACGGCGCATGGACGAGGTGATGCTGTCAGCATACATAATGACCTTGCCCGATGCGTTACGTGCGGCGCGGCCGATGGTCTGAATCAACGAGGTTTCGGTGCGCAGAAAGCCTTCTTTATCGGCATCCAGAATCGCAACCAAGGATACCTCGGGCAGGTCAAGACCCTCGCGCAAGAGGTTGATGCCAACCAGCACGTCAAAGTTACCAAGGCGCAGGTCGCGGATGATTTCCATACGCTCCATCGTTTCCACATTGAAGTGGATATAGCGCACGCGGACATCGTGCTCCTCAAGATAGGCGGTCAGATCCTCTGCCATTTGCTTGGTGAGAGTTGTCACCAGCACACGCTCATTCTTCGCAGCGCGCAGGCGGATCTCGCCGAGCAGGTCGTCCACCTGCCCCTCGATGGGTCTGACCTCGACCTCGGGGTCAAGCAGACCCGTCGGACGAATGATCTGCTCGACCACCTGCGAGGAATTCTCCTTTTCAAAATCGGCGGGGGTGGCACTGACCAGCACTGCCTGATGGATGCGCGCCTCAAATTCATCAAAATACAGCGGGCGGTTATCGTATGCCGAGGGCAGACGGAAGCCGAAATCCACCAGATTCTTCTTTCGGGCGGTATCGCCTCCGCTCATACCGCGCACCTGCGGCAGCATGACGTGCGATTCGTCCACAATCATCAGGTAATCGGACGGAAAATAATCCAGCAAGGTATAGGGGGTAGAACCCGCAGGGCGACCTGCCAGCACGCGCGAATAGTTTTCAACGCCCGAGCAGTAACCGACCTCGCGCAGCATTTCCAGATCGTATTTGACACGCTCCTCGATGCGCTGCGCCTCGATCAGCTTGTTTTCGGACTTGAAAAATTCAACGCGATCCAGCATTTCAGCACCGATTTCAGCAAGTGCCGCCTCGCGCTTGGCGTCCGACACGGCATAGTGTGTGGCGGGATGCAGACCGAAATAGCGCAGCTCACGCAGGACCTGCCCTGTGACAACGCGGAATTCCGAAACACGATCGATCTCGTCACCGAAGAATTCGACACGGATAGCCGTCTCGCCAAAGCCCGCAGGAAAAATATCAACGGTATCGCCGCGCACGCGGAACTTGTTACGCACGAAATTGAGGTCTGATCGCTCGTAATGAATGGCGACAAGGCGCCGCAAAAGCTCGTCACGCGAGATCTGCGTGCCGGGGCGCAGCGAAATAACAAGGCTTTTGTACTCCTCTGGGTCACCCAGCGAGTAAATGCAGGATACACTTGCCACGATAATGACGTCGCGGCGCTCGAACAGCGCCGAGGTGGCGCTGTGGCGCAGGCGATCGATCTCGTCATTGATCGAGGCATCCTTTTCGATATACATATCCTTGCCGGGGATATACGCCTCGGGCTGATAGTAATCGTAATAC
>JBGVCY010000106.1:0-17510 GCA_045119135.1 Eubacteriales bacterium
CGCTGCTTTACGTGGCAGAGCATATCTTAGGGCTTAAGGTCGAACAGCGCCAGGTGCGCGTAGACGAGCTGGGCGATTTTGCCGAGTGCGGTCTGTGCGGTACGGCGGCAGTGATCTCGCCCGTTGGCAAGATCGTTGACCACGGCAAGGAGATCGTTTACGGTATGGAGGAAATGGGTCCCGTTACCAAGAAGCTGTACGACACCCTGCGCGGTATCCAGATGGGTACGATCGAAGCCCCCAAGGGCTGGATCTGCGAGATCTGCTGACCGTTTTTGCACCAAATTTATGGGGTGCGCCCGTGTTTTTTACGGGCGCACCCCGTCCCATTTTATATTTTAAAAAAGAATTTAATTTTTTCTGCAAAAAAGTGTTGACTTTAGCGCTTTAAAGTGGTAGAATGGTAAAGTATTAAAGTAAAGGTAGGGTAAGCTATGAACGCATTGCATCTGCCCGGCGTGGAAAAATTTTACCGCGCGGTGCTTGAACTGAAGACCGAAGAGGAGTGCGCCTTGTTTTTTGAGGATATCTGCACCATCAAAGAGCTGCAGGATATCACCCAGCGCCTTGAGGTGGCGCTGATGCTGGACGAGGGCAAGAATTATCAGGAAATTTCCGAGCTGACGGGTGCCAGCACTGCCACCATCAGCCGTGTGAAGAAATGCCTGGTTTACGGCAGTGGCGGCTACCGCATTGCCATTGAACGCGCTATGGAGAAAAGTGAACAAGAATGATCATCAATGCATCTGTACTGAAAAACGAAGAGTGCGTTGCCTTTCGTTTGCGCGATCTTTACCGCGCACACGGCTTCGCACAGTTCAAAATGAGCAAATTTGAAGAATACGACCTGTATGCAGGGAACAAGGATTTTCTGGTTTCCGACAGCGTGATCACCTTTACCGATACCAACGGTAAGCTGATGGCGCTGAAGCCTGACGTGACCCTTTCGATCGTGAAGAACAGTAAAGATGGCGCAGGTCTGCAGAAGGTTTATTACGACGAGAACGTCTACCGTATCTCGGGTAGCAGCCGCGCATACCGCGAAATTATGCAAACGGGGCTTGAATGCATCGGCGATATTGACGATTACGCCCTTGTCGAGGTGCTTGTGCTGGCGGCGGAAAGCCTGTCGCGCATCTCGTCGGATTACGTGCTGGATATCTCGCAGCTGGATATTGTTTCCGCTGTCATTGACGGACTTGGTGTCGATGCCGCAACTCGCAGCGCACTGCTGCTTGCCGCAGGCGAGAAGAATCTGCACGGCATTGGCGAGCTTTGCGCTGCCGCAGGTGCCGACGAAACGCAGACCGCACTTTTGCGCTCGCTGATCGCCCTGTCTGGCACACCCATTCGTGTGTTGCCCAAGCTCCGCGAGCTGCTGGCAAATCACGCTGCGTTCTCGCTTGTTGAGCGCTTTGAAACCATCGTTTCGGCGCTGTCTTCTGTTGGCTACGGTGACCGCGTGCACATCGATTTTTCGGTGGTGCACGACATGAGCTACTATAACGGAATCGTTTTCAAGGGATTTGTCAATGGCGTACCCGCAAGCGTTTTGTCGGGTGGACAGTATGACCGTCTGATGAAAAAAATGAACCGCAAATCGGGTGCTGTCGGCTTTGCCGTATATCTGGATCTGCTGGAGCGCTTGGTTGAAAATCGTCCCGCATACGACGTGCATACTGTACTGCTGTATGAAGAGGGTACCGACCTTGGTGAGATTGCACGTGCCGTGCAATCGATCAACCTGACCCACGGAAACACCGTGGCAGGGGATAGTGTGCTGGCTGTACGCACATTGCCCGAAGGGCTGCGCTATGAAAAGCTGGTGCGCCTTGGTAAAAACGGCTTGGAGGCAGAGAAATGAAGGATATGCTGAACGTTGCTCTGCCCAAGGGCAGACTTGGTGAAAAGGTTTACGCCATGTTCGAGGCGGCGGGATTTGAATGTCCCTCGATCAAGGAAAACAACCGCAAGCTGATTTTTGAAAATCCTGATTGCGGCGTGCGCTATTTTTGGGTGAAGCCCTCTGACGTAGCGATTTACGTTGAGCACGGTGCCGCCGATATCGGCGTGGCGGGAAAGGATATCCTGCTTGAATATAAGCCCGACGTATACGAGCTTTTGGATCTTGGCATCGGCGTTTGCCGTATGGCAGTTGCCGCCCCCAACGACTTTCGTGAGGATCCGCAGAAAACACTGCGCGTGGCAACGAAATTCTCGAATATCGCGCGCAATTATTACACCTCGTTGGGGCGCGACATCGACATCATCCACTTGAACGGATCGATTGAAATCGCACCCATTCTGGGGCTTTCCGATGTAATCGTGGATATCGTAGAAACGGGAACAACGCTGAAGGAAAACAATCTTTCAGTACGTGAGACTATCGTGCCGATCAGTGCCAGACTGATTGCCAATAAGGCAAGCTTCAAGTTCAAAAGTGACCCCATTGAGGCACTGATGAGAAGCCTTGCCACACAGACAAAGGAGAAAGTATGATCCGCATTCTCAAATACGGAGAGGTAGCAAATGCCGATATCTTTGCGCGTGTTACCCCCACCGTTAACGTGGAAAAGATCGTTGCCGATATCATTGACAACGTAAAGGCGCGCGGCGATGCGGCGCTTCTTGAATATTGCGAGCGCTTTGACGGTGTTAAGCTTTCCTCGCTTGCTGTTACGAAGGAAGAAATAGATGAGGCGGTAGCCGCCGTTCCTGCACGTTTCCTCGAAATCCTGGAGCGTGCCGCTGCCAATATTCGCCGCTTCCACGAAAAGCAAAAGCGCACCAGCTTTATTTTAAATGAAGAAAACGGCGTGGTGATGGGACAAAAGATCATTCCCGTTGACCGTGCAGGTCTTTATGTACCCGGCGGCACCGCCGCTTATCCCTCGACCGTGCTGATGGATTCCATCCCTGCCAAAATCGCGGGTTGTCCCGAGGTGGTTATGATGACACCTCCCGGCAAGGATGGCAAGGTTCCCGCTGTGATCCTTGCCGCCGCCAAAATCGCAGGCGTTGATAAGATCTTCAAGGTCGGCGGCGCACAGGCGATCGCCGCACTTGCCTTCGGTACCGAAAGCGTACCCAAGGTTGATAAGATCGTGGGTCCGGGTAACGCCTTCGTGGCAGAGGCGAAAAAGCAGGTATACGGTGTGGTTTCGATCGATATGATCGCAGGCCCCAGCGAAATTCTGGTGCTTGCTGACGGCACGGCAGATCCCCGTCACGTGGCGGCAGATCTTTTGTCGCAGGCGGAGCACGATAAGCTGGCTTCCGCCGTGCTTGTTACCGATTCCGATGCACTTGCCAAGGCGGTCAGCGCCGAGATCGAGCGTCAGCTGCCTCTTCTGGAGCGCGCCGAAATTGCGCGTGCCTCGATCGATGCGAACGGTAAAATTATCGTCGCGCCCGATCTTTCGGTCGGCATCGAGATCACCAACGAGATCGCACCCGAGCATCTGGAGCTTTGCGTTGATAACCCCTTTGAATATCTGGATCAGATCCGCCACGCGGGTTCGATCTTTATGGGCAAAAACTGCCCCGAGGCACTGGGCGATTACCTCGCCGGTCCCAATCACACCCTGCCCACCAGCGGCACGGCAAAATTTTCAAGCCCCTTGTCGGTAGATGACTTTGTCAAAAAGACACAGTACACCTATTTCACGCGCGAGGCTCTCTCCCGCGTTGCCGAGGATGTGGCGTATTTTGCCACCAAGGAAGGGCTTACCGCACACGCAAAGAGCGCCCTTGTGCGCTTTGAGGAGGAAACATGAGTCGCTTCTTCAGCGAAAAGCACAGTACATTGGTTCCTTACGTGCCGGGCGAGCAACCCCGCGAGCGTAAATATATCAAGCTGAATACCAATGAATCGCCCTTTCCCCCGTCGCCCGCGGCTGTTGCCGCAGCGGCGAAGGCGGCAGAGCGCCTGCAGCTGTATCCCGATCCCGCAATGACCGAGTTGACAGCAAAAATGGCAGAACGGTATGCGATTTCGCCCAATCAGATCATTTTTGGCAACGGATCGGATGAGATCCTGAACTTTGCTTTTATGGCATTTTGCGATGAAAAGCATCCCGCCGTTTTTCCGGATATTACCTACGGCTTTTACCGCGTATTTGCCAATCTGCACGGCGTGCCCTTTGAAGAGATTCCGCTTGACGGCGATCTTTGTGTGCGCGTGAGTGATTATTGTGGCATCAATAAGACCATCTTCATTGCTAACCCCAATGCCCCCACGGGCAAGGCGCTGACACGCCTTGAGGTGGAAGCTATCGTCAAAAGCAACCCCGATAACGTAGTTGTGATCGACGAGGCGTACGTTGATTTTGGCGGCGAGAGCGCATTGCCTCTCATTCACAAGTATGACAATTTGCTGGTAACAGGCACCTTTTCAAAATCGCGCTCGATGGCGGGTGCACGCCTTGGGTTCGGCTTCGCCTCGCCCGCGCTGATCGCAGATCTGCATACGCTTCGCAATTCCACCAATCCCTATAACGTGAACAGTATGACGTTGGCGGCGGGAATTGCCACCCTTGAGGATGATGCCTATACGAAGAAAAACTGCCAAACGGTATGCGAAAACCGCGCTTATCTGACAGAGGAGCTTCGCACGCTTGGCTTTGAGGTTGCCGACTCGCTGACCAATTTTGTCTTTGCCCGTCACCCGCTTGTTTCGGGTGAAGCCATTTATCGCGCCCTGCGCGAGCGTGGCATTCTGGTGCGCCATTTTACAGCGCCCCGCATCGCCGATTATAACCGCATTACCATTGGAACGCGTGAGGAAATGGAAGCACTTGTGCTTGCCGCGCGCGAAATCTTGGAGGACGTACTATGAGAACTGCCGAAATCAAGCGCACCACCGCTGAAACCGATATCGCGCTGACCCTTTGCCTTGACGGTAGCGGTCAGGCAACGATCAACACGGGGTGCGGATTTCTTGACCATATGCTGACATTGTTCGCGGCGCACGGAAAATTTGATCTGTCGGTTACCTGCAAAGGTGATACGCATGTGGATGACCACCACACCGTTGAGGATGTGGGCATTGCGCTCGGTACGGCAATTGCCAAGGCTGTGGGCAACAAAAAGGGCATTACCCGTTACGGCAGTATGACTCTGCCGATGGATGAGGCACTGATTCTTTGTGCCCTTGACCTTTCGGGCAGATGCGGGCTTTTCTCGGGGCTGAAGATCCCCACCGAAAAGGTTGGCACCTTTGACACCGAGCTGGTAGAGGAATTCTATCTTGCCTTAACGCGCAACGCCGCTATGACACTGCATTTCGTGCAGTTTGCAGGCACCAATTCCCATCATATTATCGAAGGAGCCTTCAAGGCATTCGGCCGCGCACTGCGCGCCGCAGTTGCCATTGATGCCGCCAACCCCGATTACCTGCCTTCGACGAAAGGAGTCCTTTGATGATTGCCATAGTCGATTACGGTGTGGGAAATCTTTTTTCGCTCCGTTCCTCGTTTGCCGCCATCGGCGCCGATGCGGTGGTCACCTCTGACCCCGCGGTGATCCGTGCGGCATCGCACATCCTTCTGCCCGGTGTTGGCGCCTTTGGTGATGCGGCGAAAAAGCTGCGCGCCTCGGGTCTTGACTGCGTTGTGGTAGAAGAAGCAAAGCGCGGCAAGCCCCTGCTTGGCATCTGCCTTGGTATGCAGTTGCTATTTGAAAAGGGCTTTGAGTACGGCGAGCACGAGGGCTTGGGGCTCATCAAGGGCGAAATTCGCCCCATTGCAGAGGTGATTCCTGCCGATCTCAAGATTCCGCACATCGGCTGGAACGCACTTTCCTTCGGGAAAGAAAAGAATCGCCTGTTCCGCTACATCAGCGAGGGCGATTGCGTTTATTTCGTGCATTCCTATTACGGCGCAAAGTGTGAGGATTCGGTCATCGCAACCGCCGAATATGGAGCATCCCTGACCGCTGCTGTGGCTGACGGCAACGTGTTTGGCTGTCAGTTCCACCCCGAAAAAAGCGGTAGCGTCGGTCTTGCAATCTTGCGCGCCTTCTGCGAGGAGGAATCGGTATGCTGATCTTTCCCGCAATTGATCTTTACGGCGGTAAAGCTGTGCGCCTTTACAAGGGCGATTACAACCAAATGACTGTTTACAACGACGATCCGCTTGCCGTAGCACGCGATTTCAAAGCATCGGGTGCAACGCATCTGCACGTGGTGGATCTGGAGGGCGCCCGCGATGGCGGCACGCCTAATCTCCAAACCATTGCGGCGCTTGCCCGCGAATCGGGACTGTTCACTGAGGTGGGCGGCGGTATTCGATCCATCGAGGTCGTTGACCGCTATCTTTCTGCCGGTGTT
Source organism: Eubacteriales bacterium (assembly GCA_045119135.1). Taxonomy (GTDB): domain Bacteria; phylum Bacillota; class Clostridia; order Oscillospirales; family CAG-272; genus Firm-07. Next base: position 6,329 of record JBGVCY010000106.1, read on the forward strand.
GACCGTGTGATTCTTGGCACAGCGGCAGTCAAAGATCCTGCATTTTTAAAGGAAGCACTTGCACGCTACGGCGAAAAAATTGCCGTCGGTGTAGATATTCGTGACGGACTTGTTGCCATCAAGGGTTGGACCGAGGTTTCGGAATGGAACGCGATGGATTTTTGCGCCACGATGCAGGAGATGGGAGTGAAAACCATTATCTGTACCGATATTTCCAAGGATGGCGCAATGAAAGGTGCCAATCACGAGCTGTATCGCACGCTTTCCGAGCGCTTTTCGCTGGATATCATCGCCTCGGGCGGTGTTTCCTCACTGGAGGATATCGAAAAGCTTGCCGAAAAAGGACTTTACGGTGCGATCGTCGGAAAGGCGTATTACACGGGTGCGATCTCGCTTGCCCGTGCCATTGAGGTGGCAACATGATTACAAAGCGTATTATTCCTTGCCTTGATGTGAAGAACGGCAGGGTGGTCAAGGGCGTTAATTTTGAAGGGCTGTCCGATGTTTCCTCGCCCGTCGAGTTGGCGCGCTATTACAGCGATTGCGGCGCAGACGAGCTGGTATTTTACGATATCACGGCTTCTGCCGAGGGGCGTGCTCTCTTTACCGACATTCTGCGTGAGGTTGCCGCCAGCATTTTTATTCCACTGACGGTGGGCGGCGGCATCAACACGGTTGAGGATTTTGACCGCGTGCTGAAATGCGGCGCGGATAAGGTCAGCGTCAATTCGGGCGCTATTCGCAATCCCGCCCTTGTGGGTGAAGCGGCAAAGCTTTACGGCGATCAGTGCGTGGTACTGTCTGTTGACGTCAAACGCGTGGACGGCGTGTTCCGTGTGTTCGCCAAGGGCGGACGTGAAAACACGGGTATGGAAGCCATCGAATGGATCCGTCGCTGTGTCGATGCGGGCGCCGGTGAAGTGGTCGTCAATTCGATCGATACCGACGGCGTGAAAAACGGCTTTGATCTTGAGATGCTGGACGCCGTATGCCAAGCGGTGTCGGTTCCCGTAATCGCCTCGGGCGGCGCGGGCAACCGGCAGCATTTTGTCGATCTGTTTAAGGCACTGCCGCGCGTGGATGCGGGGCTTGCCGCCTCGATTTTCCACTTCCGCGAGGTTGCTATACCCGACCTCAAACAAACTCTTGCTCGTGAGGGGATCCCGATGCGCCTGGTATCGCCCCGGAAAGGATAAACCAATGAAAACCGATTTTAATTTGGATGAACTGAAATTTGACGAAAAGGGTCTGATCCCCGCGATTGTAGTCAATGCTATCACCAAGGATGTGCTGACTCTTGCCTATATGAACCGTGAGAGCCTTGAGATCTCGATCGAGAAGGAGCTGACCTGCTTCTTTAGCCGCTCGCGCCAAGAGCTGTGGCTGAAGGGGGAGACCAGTGGCAACTATCAGCATATCGTTTCGATTACCGCCGATTGCGACAAGGATGCGTTGGTGGTGATGGTTGAACCCGATGGCCCCGCTTGCCACAAGGGCACCGCATCCTGCTTTACCGCCCCCGTGTTTGAAAGCGAGGAGCGCTCGCTGTTTTCGCTTGAGATTCTGATGAAGATGCTGGAAGGCAGAAAGATCGAGAAGAAGGAAGGCTCCTATACCACTTATCTCTTTGAAAAGGGAATCGATAAGATCCTCAAAAAGGTGGGCGAGGAGTGTACCGAGGTTATCATTGCCGGTAAGGCAGACGACAAAAAGGAAACGATCTATGAGATCGCAGACCTTGCCTATCACGTGATGGTGCTGATGCTACAGATGGGCATTTCGCTTGAGGATGTGCATCGCGAGTTGGCTTCCCGCCATGTAATCGATCATAAGGTCAAGCAGGAAAAGATGACCAAGTAAAATAAAAAAGAGAGGCGAAACGCCTCTCTTTTTTATTTTTGCGAATATTGAAAATAAAAGTTAAAACTATCTATTTGTAAAAATAGAAAATATATGTCGAAAATTGGAAAATCTTAATAAATAATTGGAATTTGTCAAATATACTCGTTTGCCACGGCAATATCTGCCTTGATCTGCGCTTCCAGCGCTTCGCGTGAGGGAAAGTGCTTTTCCTCTCTCAAAAAGCGCAAAAGAGAAACGCGAAGCTCTTTTTTATAAAGGTCACCGTTGTAGTCAAACAAAAAGGTTTCGCAGTTGACCTCTCCCTTTTCCTCAAAGGTAGGGCGGCAACCGATGTTGGTAATGGCATAATAGGTGCGGCGCGCAATGCGAACGGTAGAAAGATAAACGCCGTGTGCGGGAACAAGTGCGCCTTGGGGGAAGGAGATGTTGGCGGTGGGAAAGCCCATCACACGACCAATGTGTCTGCCGCTTTTCACAACTCCCACAATGGAATAGGGTCGACCCAACAGACGTGCGGCATCCTCGGGATGACCTGCAAGCAGCATACTGCGGATGACGCTGGAACTAACCGTTACGCGCCCGTCGGTGACAGGAGGAACGACCGAGAGTGTGCGATCGGGGTTGGCGCCGAAGGTGGCGGCAAGCCGCTCGGTGTCACCGGCACCCTTTGCGCCATAGGTGTAATTGAAGCCGCACACCGCCAAACGGCAGCGGCAGTCGCGGATCAGAATGTCGCGTACAAAATCATCGGGGGCAAGGTCCTTCAGCTCGGCAAAATCACACAGCACAACGAACTGTAGTCCTGCCTCACGGAACAGGCGGAATTTTTCTTCGTTGGTGACCAATTGGGGTACAGGGTTGTTGGAAAGATAAGCCGAGGGCGGCTTGGAAAAGCAGAGCGCTCCGAGAGGAAGGCGCTGTTCGCGTTTGGCGTTCAGGCGCTTCAGCTCATCGATCAGGGCGCGGTGCCCGATATGCACGCCGTCAAAGTTGCCAAGGCAAAGTCCGCATTCTTGCCACACGAACTCGTCGCCCGGGTGTTTCAGATTAACGATTTCCATCAAGCGCTCTCCTTTCTTTCATCAATGGCTATATTATAGCCGATTTTTTTCTTTTTTTCAAGTAGAGAACAGGAAAAGTTTGTCATCTGCTTGCCATTGACATGCAGATGAATGCGTGATATAATTAAATATTACAGAAGAAACGCCAAAAGGGGGTGAAAGAATGGCCGATAACCGCATCGGAAAGGATGATTTTTGGGATATTGCCGATCTGATTCCGCAAAAAAGAGCCCGCTCTGCGCCGACACCGAGCCGTACCTCTACCACCCCTGTTGAGATTCACGTCAGCGTCCCCGACGCCCGCGGCGATGCGCGCGATCTGCCCCTTACCGTTGAGATCAATCCCGCACCGCGCGGGGCGGAGACAAGGGTTGCCCCTGATGAGGTCTATGCCCCCGCAGATTCGCTGGTGCGCGAGGTGCGCATTTATCGCCGCAAGCGCGAGGAGCGCTACTACGAGGCCTTCCACCGCACTGCGTGCGAGCTGAACGGTGTCAGCGGCGTTGAGGTGCCCGCGGTCGACTTCTTTTCCTATATGCCACAGTATGGGCAGATGAACAACGAACAGCTGGCATTTTATCTTTGGTGGCGCGAATGCTTCCGCAAGGGCACACCCATTGATGCTCCTTTTTCCTATCTGTTGCTTTATCTTTATGAGCAGATCAACCTCGGCGACGTGCAGGAACCGCGCGAGGGGCAGGAGAATATGCTACGCTTGTGGCTGACCTATCGGCAAAAGCATCCTCGCATTGAAACGCTGGCGCGCGAATGGCTGTGCGATTATTCGCTTTTGTATCGATTATCGCCACCCGTTCTGTCGTTTTCCTTGTACCGCGAGACGCTTTCGGGCTTCCGTTTGAAGGAATTCTATATCCCTGCGCGCCCGCAGGACGAAATGCTGACACGCGCCATATTACTGTTTTGCAACAATTACGATTATACCAAAAGCAAGTTTTATACACCCGATACAAAAGCGGATTTTGAGCGCGTGTTGGGCGGTGCCGTGCACGAAGCGCTTGATTTTCTGCACGAGGAGGGTGGAGGATTGCTGACAGGTAAAAACGGCATCAGCACCATGACGCGCGAGGCGTTTGCGGGTGCAATTTGCACACCGCGCCTGAAGGTAAAGATCGAGGTGGATTACACCTCGTTTTCCAACACGCACGATCTGCGCTATATTGTAACCGATGTGTTGAAATATGCCGAGAACGCATTGCGCGCAGCGCTGGGCGTGCGGTCACGCTTGTCGATCTATGCTGTCAGCGCCCCGTTGCGCGAGCGCCTGGATCGCTATCTGCGCGGCGTTTTACCCGAAAAACGACCCCGTTCCGCATCCAAAAAGGAACTTCCGCAATATGAAAGGCGCTACGATCTGCCCGTGCACGAGATCTCACCCGCACGCGCCGCTGCCATCGAGGCGGCATCCTGGCAGACGACACAGCGCCTGGTCGAGGCATTTGCGCCTGAGATGGGCGAAGAGGACGTGACAAGCTTTTCGCCTGCGGATGAGGGGACAAGCACCAATATTCCCACAGATGTGGTGGATGTTGCGCCTGTGTCGGCGCCGCTTGCTCGAACCCCCGTCGCTATGGCGGCGGAAGCATCTGCTTCGGAATTTGCCGCCACGCTCGGTGATTACTGTGGCTTTGTGGCACTTGCTGCCGCGCGTGACCGCGCGGGACAGCGCGCCTTTGCACGGGAAAGGGGAGAAATGCCCGATGCCATTGCTGACAAAATCAATACCATTGCAGGGGATTTTGTGGGAGATATTATATTAGAGGACTGCGGCGGCTATTTTGCCGTGGTCGAGGATTATTTGGAACAGTTGAGGGAAGAAGGAGTATTATAATGTCGGATATCAAAAAAACCGTTACCGTACCCCGCCGTATTTTGTCGTCGCTCTTGTCGTCGCTCTCGGCAGGCGTTGTGCCGCGTGCGGGGGCACCCTATATTGCCATCGGCAGAAAAGAGGAGATTGGCGCCTTTCTTTCCGACCTTGAAACCATTGGCGAGGGTGGCTCGGCAATGCGCTTTCTCATCGGCAGATATGGCAGTGGCAAAAGCTTTCTGATGCAGCTGGTGCGCGGTTATGCGCTGGAGCGCGATTTCCTGACCGCTGATGCAGACCTCACTCCCGAACGCCGTTTGTACGGCACATCGGGCTCGGGGGTGGCAACCTATCGCGAGCTGATGAAAAATCTTGCTTCAAAGTCTGCCCCCGATGGGGGAGCGCTTCCGCGCATTATCGCCCGTTGGATCGGCGAATTGCAGGAACGTATCGGCGAAAAGGATACCGACGGCTCTCGCTTGCGCGCCGCCGTCAGTGAGGATCTGCGCGACGTGGAATTCCTTGTGGGCGGCTTTGATTTTGCCCGTGTGATCGTGGCGTATTACCGTGCATACCTTGACGGCGACGACGACAAAATGTCGGCGTGCCTTTGCTGGCTGCGCGGTGAATTTTCCTCGAAGACCGAGGCGCGCCGCGCCCTTGGATTTGATGTTTCGCTGATCATCAACGACGATAACTGGTATGACTTTATCAAGCTGTTTGCCGTGCTGGCGCGCAAGATCGGCTATCGTGGGCTTGTGGTCTTTATCGACGAGTGCGTAAACCTTTACAAGATCGTCAACCGTGTCAGCCGCGAGAATAACTATGAAAAGATCCTTTCGATGTTCAATGATGCCTTGCAGGGGAAGGCAGAGGGACTGTTGATGGTGCTGGGCGGAACTCCGCAATTTTTAGAGGATCCGCGCCGCGGATTGTTTGGCTATGAGGCGCTTCGCAGTCGCCTTGCTGACAGCCGTTTTGCCGCCGATGAATTTTGCAACCTGATCGGTCCCGTGATCCGTTTGCGCCGCCTTTCCGATGACGAATTGTTCGCGTTGATCGTGCGCGTGACGGCGCTTTACGCCGAATACTATCATTGGCAGCCCCGCATCACCGAAGGGGAGCAGGTGCAGTTTTTGTCGCTTTGTCTTGCCCGCGCGGGGGGCAACAGTATGATGACTCCGCGCGAGGTTTTGCGCGATTATCTGACAGTACTGAACATCCTGATGCAGAACCCCGACTCGGATTTCGCTGCCATCGTGGCGCGTATGGAAGGAACACTTGGAGCCACTGCCGAGGAAAGTGCCGAAACGGTGCGCGAAAATCGCGATTTTTCGCCCGAAGATATCGTGTTTTAAGGTGAGTTATGAACGAAGCAGACAGAATTTTCTCGCGCTTTCCCGACTTTATCCGCGAATATATCTTCAGTCACGGGTGGGAATCCTTACGCGGTGTGCAGATCGCGGCGGCACGCACGCTTTTTGACACCCGTAACCATCTTTTGCTGACATCGGCAACCGCCAGCGGCAAGACCGAGGCGGCGTTCTTTCCCATTTTGACCGAGCTGATGGAGGATCCTGCCGCAGGTATTGGCGTACTGTACATTGCGCCTCTCAAAAGCTTGATTAACGATCAGTTCCTGCGAATGGATGAGCTGTTGCGTGAAAGCGGTATTCCCGCTACACATTGGCACGGGGATGTGGCATCCTCGCATAAGCAACGGCTGTTGCGCGATCCGAAGGGAATTTTGCAGATCACGCCCGAATCGCTTGAGGCAATGCTGATTCGCCGATCGAACGATATGGTACGAATGTTTGCCGATCTGCGCTATGTTGTGATCGACGAGGTGCATACCCTTGCGGGCACCGATCGCGGCAATCAGATACAGTGTCAGCTCTCAAGGCTTGCGCGCCTGATTGGTCATCAGCCCCGTCGCGTGGGACTTTCCGCCACCGTCGGTGATCCCGCCCTTGCCGCCAAATGGCTGGCGGGCGACAGCAATATCCCCGTAAACGTGCCGCAAATTCCCGCCGAGGGTATTCGCTGGCGCCTTGGCGTTGAGCATTTCTTTTTCGCCAATAGCGACCCCGACCAAAGCGATGACAAAAAGCCCGCTGTGCCTGACAAGACCGCAACAATGGATGCGGGCTATGAATATATGTACGACTGCGTGAAGGACAAGCGTGCGTTGGTTTTTTCCAATTCCCGCGAGGAGACCGAATATCTGACCGCAACTCTGCGGCAGATCGCCGCAAAGCGGCACGAGCCCGATCGTTTTCTCATTCATCACGGCAACCTGTCTGCCGCACTGCGCGAGGATGCCGAGGCGAAGATGAAGGCGGGAGAAGAGCAGGTGGTTACTTGCGCTACGGTAACGCTTGAGCTTGGCGTGGATATCGGCAGATTAGAGCGCATCGTGCAGAACGATGCTCCCCATTCTGTTTCCTCGTTTTTGCAACGACTCGGTCGCTCGGGCAGGCGCGGTCAGCCCCCCGAGATGATGATGGTTTTTCGCGAAGAGGACCCCCTTCCCAACGCACCCCTGCCGCAGCTGCTGCCGTGGGGGCTGTTGCGTGCCATCGCCATTGTACAGCTGTATATTGAGGAGCGTTTTATCGAGCCGCCCGGCGTGAAGCGTATGCCGATGAGCTTGCTGTTTCATCAGACTCTCAGTGTGCTTGCCGCCACGGGCGAGCGAACGCCCGCATCGCTTGCCGCTGAAATACTGTCGATGCCCCCCTTCCTTGAGGTCACAAAAGAGGACTACCGTACTCTCATTTTGTCGATGCTAAAGGATAATTTTCTCGAAATGACCGAGGAAAAAGGACTGATTGTAGGACTTGCGGGGGAACGGCTGCTTGCCAGCTTCCGCTTTTTTGCCGTCTTTAAGGATAGCGAGGACTTTACCGTCCGCGCAGGCGACCCCGAAAAGGGAACTGCTGAGGAGATCGGCACCATTACCACACCTCCGCCCGTTGGCGAGCGCTTTGCACTGGCAGGGCGCGTTTGGGAAGTGGAAGAGCTTGACGTGCGCCGCAAGCTGGTTTACGTGAAACCCGTGCTTGGGAAAATGGAAGTGTCTTGGCCGGGCGATTACGGCGAAATACACACCAAAATTCTCGAGCGTATGCGCCGCGTGCTTGCCGAGGATACCGAATACCCGTATCTGAAGCCCAATGCTGCGCACCGCCTGTCGGTAGCAAGGCATCTGGCACGCAACACGGGGCTTGACCGCAACATGCTGCTACACCTTGGCGGCTCGACCTATGCACTGTTTCCGTTTCTTGGCACGCGTTCCTTCCGCACTCTGCGCCGATTTCTTTTGGCACACGCGAAGGAGCTGGGGCTGTCGGGGCTTGAATTTGAGGGTTGTTACTATATGACCTTCCGCCTGGATGGCACGCGTGAGGAATTCCTTGCGGCGCTGGCAACGCTTGCCCACAATCCCATTGATTGCGATGCGCTGGTTTCTCCTGCCGAGCAACCCTTGTTTGATAAGTTTGATCCCTTCATTCCGGGCGAGCTGCTGCGCCGCGCGTACGCGCGCGATCGCTTGCGCCCCGACGAGGCAGAAGCGCGCATTGGCGAGCTTTTGCAAAAAGGAAAATAAAAAAGAGGCACAATGTGCCTCTTTTTTGATACCGTTTTCGTGCTTGTTATGTTGATGTATCGTGTTTGGCGGCGCGGTCGGCAAGAAAGGTGAGTGCCGTCAGCACGGCAAGTGCCGCCACGGGGTATTCTAACATACCGCCGTAATAGCGCGCGGCTGCCTCGGTCAGCTCGCCTGCGGCGCGTAGCTCAAAGAAGAGACGAAGCAAAGAGGCGTAGATCGGCAAAAGCCCCAGCGAAAGGATTTTTGCGGCAAGCGGGGCTAAGGAAAAGTGCTTTTTGAGGGTAAATTTTTCATTTTTTCTCATATTCATTCAAAAATTATTTTTTTGGATATGTTGCTTTGAGCGGGGAACGGTTTACACTTGAAATTATAGCAATTCCGAGCTTTTTTGGCAATATAAAGTTTTTGGCAACTGAGGAAAAATGTATATTTTGAATTGTGATAGGCAAAAATTCTGCCCGATTTTGTTACAAAAAGTGAAAAAACAGCGAAAAATATTGTATAAATATTCCTGCATCGTGAATAAAAGCGGAGCTGCGGGCGAAAGATTCGCGCAAACCGTGAAATAGATCAGTCATTTTTTACAAAAAGCCACAAACAGTGCGGTTTTTTGTGGAAATGTGGAAAGTTTTGGTGTGCTACAATGAAGGGGCGACGTGACTAAGTTGCGCCGCAGAAAGGAAGCAGATCATGTCTAACAAAGAAACTGTCAATCCCCGATGTCGCTATCCAAGAGAGGTTATCAGAGTTTCCTTTCCCGTTGAGGAAAAAACAGCGACCTGCCGTTTGTATCAAACACATCCGTATCCGCTTTGCTTTTCCGTCGAGATCGAATTCGAGGGCGAGTGCGCACGCGCTTTTCTTGGCGAGGGCTTCATTCGCGCGGCACGTATCTTCGAAATGTTGACCAAGGGCGCTGTTACCCCCTGCACGCTTTGTGACGTTGTGGAAGGACTTCTGTGAAATTGGGTGCGGGGCTTTACAAAAGAGGAATTTTGTGGTATAATTGTAAAGGACGCGAATGATGCGTGTCCTTTTCAATTTTCAGGAAGGATTGCCCCGTGCAGATTGTAGCCCATGAAATGTCCAAATTGCGGATTCCCCGACAGTAAAGTAATCGATTCGCGCCCCATTGAAGAGGGGAACAGCATTCGCCGTCGCCGTGAATGTCTTTCCTGCCAGAAGCGCTTTACCACCTTCGAAACGCTCGAATCGGTGCAGATCGTGGTCGTGAAAAAGGATGGCAGCCGAGAGCTGTTCGACCGCTCCAAAATGCTTTCGGGCATTATGAAGGCGTGCCAGAAGCGCCCTGTCAACGGTGAAGAGATCGCCAACGAGATCGAATCCGAGCTGCAGAACGCCTTGGTGCACGAGATCTCCTCGCGCAACATCGGCGAGATGATTATGGATAAGCTGAAGCTGCGTGACGAGGTTGCTTATGTCCGTTTTGCATCGGTCTATCGTGAATTCAAGGATCTTGACACCTTCCTTGCCGAGCTCAACGAGCTGAAGGAAGCACAGAAATAAGCAAAGCCGCTGCCACGGGCAGCGGCTTTTTACGTGCGCTTTACAGCTGAATGCTTTGCGGTTGATGAAAGGTATAGGTCGCACCCTCGCCGCACGCGGCGGTGATGGATCCCTCGATGCGAAGCAGGCGGTTGTATTTTGCCACACGGTCGGTGCGGGCGGGAGCGCCCGATTTGATAAAGGGAGTGCCCGTGCCGACGGCAATGTCGGCAATGGTGGTATCCTCGGTCTCGCCCGATCGGTGTGAAAGGATCGCGCGGTAGCCCGCGCGGCGTGCAAGCGCGATGACGTCCAGCGTTTCGGTCAGTGTGCCGATCTGGTTGGGCTTGATGAGTATGGCGTTGCCAAGCCCCTCGCGAATGCCTTTGGCAAGGCGCGCTTCATTGGTAACAAACAGATCGTCACCTACCAGCATCACGCGCCCGCCAAGGCGATCGGTCAGCATCCGCCACCCCTCGTAATCATCCTCGGCAAGCCCGTCCTCGATGGAAAAGACGGGATAGCGGTCGGTAAGCGAGGAGAGATAGCCCGCAAGTCCTGCGGCATCATACTGCGTGCCGCGCTTGGGCAGACGGTAGCTGCCATCCTTCTCGCGCCATTCGCTTGCCGCGACATCCAGTGCTACCTTTACGCGATCGGTGTCAAGCCCCGCCTCGCGAATGGCGGCAACGATCAGCTCCAGCGCCGCCTCGTCACAATCAAGATCGGGCGCAAAGCCGCCCTCGTCGCCAACGGTTGAGGAAAGCCCTTTTTGTTTTAGCAGTCGCCCCAGCGCGTGATAGATCTCACTGCCCCAGCGCAAGCCCTCGGCAAAGCTTTCGGCACCGACGGGGGCGATCATAAACTCCTGAATATCAATGTTGTTTGCCGCGTGTGCGCCGCCGTTGAGAATATTCATCATCGGCACGGGCAGTGCGGTGGCGGTGATTCCGCCCAGATAGCGGAAGAGGGGAAGACGGTAAGCGCGCGCCGCTGTGCGCGCTACGGCAAGGGAGACAGCAAGCGTGGCGTTAGCACCCAGCTTGCTTTTGTTTTCGGTGCCGTCTGCTTCCATCATCAGACGGTCCAGCTCGCGTTGCTCGCTGATGCTTTTGCCGCACAGCGCGGGGGCAATCACGTGATTGACGGCGTGCACCGCCTGCAGCACACCCTTGCCACCATAGCGGGCGGGGTCGCCGTCACGCTTTTCGTGTGCTTCAAATTTGCCCGTCGATGCGCCCGATGGCACGCTTGCCACCCCGCGCGTGCCGTCCTCCAGCACCACAGTTGCCTCAACCGTGGGGTTGCCGC
>JBGVCY010000107.1:0-7073 GCA_045119135.1 Eubacteriales bacterium
AGGATCTGGAGAACTACATCAAGCGTCTTGAAAAGCTGGAGGAGATCGCAAAGGACTTCCCCGGTGTGGAAAAGGCGTTTGCCATTCAGGCAGGCCGCGAGCTGCGCGTCATGGTGAAGCCCGAGGATGTGACCGACGAAGGTATGAAGCTGATTGCACGCGATATGGCGAAGCGCATTCAGGACGAGATGAAGTACCCCGGTCAGATCAAGGTGAATTTGATCCGCGAGAGCCGCGCCGTAGACTACGCCAAATAATCTTAAAACTCATAGGCCTCCGCGCACACGCGCGGGGGCTTTTCGCCGAAAAAAGGAGGTGTGACAATGGTTACGATCACAGGTATTGTAAAGGGCAGTCTTGCCGACCGCGCAGAGATTCGCGCGGGGGATCGGCTGGTATCGATCAACGGCAACGATATCATTGACGTGCTGGACTATCGCTTTTATCTTGCCGAAACCAAGGTTACGCTCTCGCTTTTGCGCGACGGTGCGCCCTTTTCGGTGACGTGGAACAAGGAAATGTACGATGACGTAGGTCTGGATTTCGAGACGCCGTTGATGGATAAAAAGCAGTGCTGTGCCAACAAGTGCATCTTCTGCTTTATCGATCAGCTGCCCCGTGGGCTGCGTCCTTCGCTTTACTTCAAGGATGACGATGCGCGTCTTTCCTTTTTACACGGTAACTACATCACGCTGACCAATCTTGGCGAGCGCGATATTGACCGCATCATTAAGATGCACATTTCTCCCGTCAATGTTTCGGTGCATACCACTAACCCCGTGCTGCGTTGTGAAATGATGAAGAACAAGCGCGCAGGTGAGGTGCTTTCGTATCTTGACCGTCTTGCGAAGGCGGGCATCCGTCTTTGCGGACAGGTGGTGCTTTGCCGCGGTATCAACGACGGTGAGGAGCTTTCCCGCACGATGCGTGATCTGGCAAAGCTGCACCCTGCAATGAGCAGTGTGTCGATCGTTCCTGCGGGGCTTACCCGCTACCGTGAGGGGCTGTTTCCCCTCTCCCCCTTTACCCCCGAGGAGGCGGCTGCCGTGATCGCACAGGTGAACGCCTTTGGCGATCAGTGTGAAAGCGAGCTTGGTGACCGCATTTTCTGCTGCGCCGATGAATTTTATCTGAAGGCGGGTATGCCCTTGCCCGAGGAAGGGTATTATGGGGATTACGAGCAGATCGAAAACGGCGTGGGTATGCTGCGATCCTTGATGGAGGAGTTTACTGCCGAGTTGGAATACCTTGGCGATTATCTGCCTGCTGACAGCGGCAATGAGGGGGGCTTTTCGCGCCACGTGTCGTTGGTTACGGGCAAGGCGGCGGCGCCCACGATGCGGATGCTTGCCGATATGCTGATGGCGCGTGTTCCCGGTCTTGTGGCACGCGTGTTTGAAATTGAAAACAACTTTTTCGGTCCCGAGATCACCGTTGCGGGGCTGTTGACCGGCAAGGATGTTGCCGATCAGTTAAGTGGTATGGAGCTTGGCGAGGAGGTGCTGATTCCTGCCGCGATGCTGCGCGCCGAGGGTGACTTGTTCCTTTGCGGAATGACCCCCGACGAGCTTGCCGAGCGACTGGGTACACCGATTTCCGCGGTGAACGGTGACGGCGCGGAATTACTTGCCGCCCTTTTGGGCTGTGAGAGTGAGGAGGGATAACAATGGCAAAACCGATTGTGGCTATCGTGGGCCGTCCCAACGTGGGAAAAAGCACGCTTTTCAATAAACTGATCGGCGAGCGCCGATCGATTGTAGAGGATACGCCCGGTGTTACGCGTGACCGCATTTACGGCGAGACCGAGTGGAGAGGCCGCAAGCTGACCCTGATCGACACGGGCGGTATTGAACCGAAGACCGATGATGTGATCCTGTCGCAGATGAAGTTTCAGGCAGAGGTGGCGATCGAAAGTGCGGATGTCATCGTATTTCTGTGTGACGTGCGTACGGGCCTTACTGCCGCCGACCGCGACGTGGCGCTGATGCTGAAAAAGAGCCTGAAGCCCTTGGTGCTTGCCATCAATAAGTGCGACAGCGTGGGTGCGCTGCCGATGGAATATTACGAATTCTTCGAGCTTGGCTTTGACAGTGAGCCTGTGGCGATCTCGTCGGTGCACGGCTCTGGCACGGGCGACCTTTTGGATGCTGTGTTCGAGGCACTGCCCGAGGATGCAGGTGAGGAGGAAGAGGACGACTCGATCAAGGTTGCCGTAATCGGTAAGCCGAATGCGGGCAAGTCCTCGATGATCAACCGTCTGGTTGGCAGTAACCGTCTGATCGTTTCGGATATTGCGGGCACCACGCGCGATGCGGTGGATACCCACGTAGAGAACGAATACGGCAAGTTTACCTTTATCGATACGGCGGGCATCCGCAGACAGTCGAAGATCAATGATAAGATCGAAAAATACAGCGTTCTGCGCGCACATATGGCGGTAGAGCGCGCTGATGTGTGTCTGATTATGGTCGATGCCAATGAGGGCGTGACCGAGCAGGATGAGCGCATTGCAGGCATCGCGCATGAGGCGGGCAAGGCGTGCATCATTCTTGTCAACAAGTGGGATACCATTGAAAAGGATAATACCACCACCAACAACTTCACCAAGCAGGTATACGAGGCGTTGGGCTATATGCAGTACGCGCCCCTGATTTTTGTTTCCGCAAAGACAGGTCAGCGCGTGACCAATATCTTTGAGCATATCTGTTACGTTTACAACCAGAGCCGCATGCGCGTTTCGACGGGTATGCTGAACGATGTGCTGGGCGATGCAACCACGCGTGTGCAGCCCCCGTCGGACAAGGGCAGACGCCTGAAGATCTACTATATGACGCAGATCCAGACCGCGCCCCCGACCTTTGTCATTTTCTGCAACAGCGCACCGCTGTTCCATTTCTCCTATCAGCGCTATATCGAAAACTGCCTGCGTGAGACCTTCGGCTTCCGCGGCACGCCCATTAAGCTGATCGTGCGCGAGCGCGGAGAGGACAGTGTATGAAACCGCTGAAGGGCATTCTGTTTGATTTCAACGGCACACTGTTTTTTGACAGCTTTTATCAGATCACGGCATTTCAGCAATTAGCTCCCCTTTATGGAAAATCCTTTACCGCCGAGGAGATCGTGGGTCGTATGTTTGGGCGCTCCACCGATCGCATCTTTTGCGGAAATTATAAAGAGGATGCTACTCCCGATGATATCAAGCTCTTTTTTGAGCGAAGAGACAGCCTGTATTTTGACATTTGTCTTTCGCATCCCGAGGCGCTTCGGCTGACACCGGGGGCGGAGGAACTGCTGGAATACCTGAAGGAAAGCGGCATTCCGTATGCCATGGCAACGGGAGCGCAGCGCAACGAGCTGGAATTTTTCTTTGAGCACTTGCCCCTTGGGCGCTATTTCACATGGGATAATATTCTGTATACTGACGGTACGTTTCGCGGGAAGCCCGCGCCCGACGGCTATCTGCTGGCGGCGAAAAAGCTGGGGCTGGATGCATCCGAATGCCTGATCTTTGAGGATGGCACGGCAGGACTTGCGGCGGCACGTGCCGCAAACGCAGGGGGGCTTATGTGTATCTATGAAAAGGGCTTGCCGTCGCCTGAGACCGATTCGGTTCGGGCGGATGAGGTGCATCACGATCTGAAACAGTGGCGCGAGATTTTAACCAAGTACGGATTTTGAGGTAATTATGCTGATCGATCATGCAAAAATTTATGTAAAGGCGGGGGATGGCGGCAACGGCGCCGTATCCTTCCACCGCGAAAAATACGTGGCACGCGGCGGCCCCGACGGGGGTGACGGCGGTCACGGTGGCAACATTGTATTCCGCGTGGACAAGGGTGCAACGACACTGCTCTTTTTCCGCGACCATCGCAAGTTTGTTGCCAAAAACGGCGGCCCCGGCAAAGGTGAAAAGTTCCACGGCGCCACCGCTGACGATGTCATCATTCTGGTACCCGAGGGAACGCTGATTCGCGATGCGGCAACGGGCAAGATCATCAAGGACATGTCGGATGAAGAGGATTTCATCTGCTGCCGCGGCGGCAGGGGCGGCTTTGGCAATCGCCGTTTTGCAACCCCCACCCGACAGATTCCGATGTTTGCCAAGCCCGGCACCAAGGGCGAGGAAAGAGAACTGCTGCTTGAGCTGAAAATGCTTGCTGACGTGGGGCTTATCGGTATGCCAAGCGTTGGTAAATCCTCGATTCTCTCTCGCATCAGCTCGGCGCGTCCCAAGATCGCTGCCTATCACTTTACCACCCTTTCCCCCAATCTTGGCGTGGTAAAAACCGGCGGAGAATCGGGTTTTGTAGCGGCTGATATCCCCGGTCTTATCGAGGGTGCTGCCGACGGCGCAGGCCTTGGACACGCCTTCCTTCGCCACATTGAGCGCTGCAGAATGCTGCTGCACGTGGTGGATATTTCCTGCGAGGAGGGGCGTGACCCCATCGAGGATATCCGCACCATCAACGGTGAGCTGTCGCGTTACAGCGAAAAGCTGGCGGCGTTGCCCCAGATGATTGTTGCAAACAAGTGTGATGCGCTGGACGAGGAGCTGGTGGATAAAGAGGCGTTTGAAGCCTTTGTGCGCGAGAACGGCTGGGATCTGTTGTACGTGTCCGCCGCCACGGGCGAAAATATGGATGTGCTTGTCAAAGAGGTTGCGCGCAAGCTTGTTGACCTGCCCCCTGTGGTGATCTTTGAAAGCGAATTTGATCCTGCCGAGGAAGCCGTCAGCGAGGGCGATGAGCGTGAGATCACGATCCGCCGTCAGAACAACGACTTTTACGTTGAGGGCGAGTGGCTGGTTGATCTTGTGGGCAGCATCAACTTTGGCGATTGGGAATCGCTTTCCTACTTCCAGAAAACTTTGATCCGCCACGGTGTGATCAAAAAGCTGGAGGAGAAGGGATGCACCGACGGCTGTAACGTTCACATTTACGACTTTGAATTTGAATTTGTAAAATAAAGGAGATATCGCTATGAACATTTGGCACGATATGGACCCCAAGCAGATCACCCCTACTGACTTTTCGGCGCTGATCGAGATTCCGAAGGGCAGTAACTGTAAGTATGAGCTGGATAAGTATACGGGTCTTTTGCGCCTTGACCGTGTGCTGTATACCTCGACCCACTATCCCGCTAACTATGGCTTTATCCCCCGCACCTTTGCCGATGACGGCGACCCTTTGGACGTGCTGGTGCTTTGCAACGAGGCAATTCAGCCGATGACCCTTGTGCGCGTGTATCCCATCGGCGTGATGCGTATGCTGGATGACGGACACATTGACGACAAGATCATCGCCATTCCGTTCTCCGACCCCTCGTACAACAACATTCGCTCGATCGACGAGCTGCCCCCCCACATCTTCGACGAAATCATGCACTTCTTCAAGGTGTACAAGCAGCTGGAGAACAAGCAGACCGACGTCAAGACCCTTTACGATCGCGAAAAGGCAGAGCAAATGGTGCGCGAGGCAATCGACGCTTACATCGAAAAGTTTTGTAAATAACAAAAAAGATCCCGCCACGTGGCGGGACCTTTTTTGTTTTATTCCTTTTCGTCGGGCGAGGCAAGGCGGCGGCGCGCCCAGCTTTTCTTGCCGCACTTGGGACAGCGCAGTCGACGGTGCATAATGGTGTGTGCGCCCATGATATATGCCGTTTTCGTGGGGATGAAATACTCGCCGCACTTGGCACATTCAAAGCCGCCTGCCGTCATTTCCAGCACCGCAGCCACGGCAATGCCGCCAAACATAATGACAACGGCAATGGCGATCAGTAGGATGCGAATGGGGGTAGTCAGCTCGGCGTAGCCCGAGACCATAACAATGGTGACCGCGGCAAGCAGGGTGATCATTACCACCACACATTCAAGGATCAGCTTGCGCTTGTTTTCTTTTCTTTCATCAATCAGCTTCATCATATTCTCCTCTGCATATTTTTGATAAGCGGCACTGTCGATCAGCTCGCCCGAGAGCAATTCATTGACGTTGATGCCGAGAATTTCACAAAGGGGCATCATCAGCGATACCTCGGGCAGGCCCTTACCCGTTTCCCATTTGGAAACCGTTTTGTCGCTGACAAGCAGCCTTTCTGCCAGCTCGCGCTGTGTAAGGCTTTTTGCCTTGCGACGCTCGGCAATGAATTTTCCGGTTTTGATCTGATCCATACGATTACCGCCTTTCGACTTCAGTATAAAGGATTTTTGCAAAAAAGAACACCCACGAAGCGTAGAGTGCGCATTTTTTGCGCATTCTATGAAAGAAAGCCCACATCGTGCGGGCTTTCTTGTTTTTATTTTTTCTCGACCACAATAAAGAAGGGTGAGGTGGGAGAATTGACGATCTTAATGAGGGTGCAGCAGATGACGTGCCTATCCAGCGTGGCGAAATAATCCAGCACCATTTTGCCCTCAGCCTCGCCCTCGGCGTGTCCGGGGTAGACTGCCACCAGCAGCACGCCGCCGTGGTCGAGCAGGTCGACCGCCGCTTCAATGGCAGGCATGGTGGTTTCGCGCATCGTTGTTACGCTTTTGTCGCTGCCGGGGAGATAGCCAAGGTTGAACATTCCCGCACGGATCGGACCGGTTACGTGTTTTTTGACGTTGTGATGCGAATCCAAAATGAGGGTATAATTGCGGGGGCAACCTGCCTTTTCCAAATGTTCGGCAGTAGACGAGAGCGCCATTTCCTGCACGTCAAAGGCAAAAACGTGACCCGTTTCCCCCACGGTTTTTGAGAGGAATTCGGTGTCGTGTCCGTTGCCCATCGTAAAATCGACGGCGGTGTCACCCGTACCGAGATGATTTAAAATGAATTGCTTTTGCAGCTGCAAAAGATCGATCATATTGCCGTATTTACCGCTCATTTCTTGCTCTCATCAAGGTGGGGTTGCATCTTTGCAAACAGTGCATCGGCATAGCAACGGAAGCCCATATCGTTGGGGTGGAGATAGCCATCGGAGAAGATGTCGCGGATGTGGGGAATCAGCTCCCAGCCGCGGATCACGGTCACGCCTGCCTGTGCCGCACCTGCTGCCGTTACGATATCGGTGATGCTGTCGGGCAGTGCACC
>JBGVCY010000108.1:0-6430 GCA_045119135.1 Eubacteriales bacterium
ATTGCTTCAGGTAATCGGCGATAAAATCCAGCAGTACGCCTGTTGTGATCGCTTCTGTGCCGCGATGTGCGGCGACATATACGACCGCCCGCTTCCCTTCGCCAAGGGTGATCAGCGGTATTTTTCTTCCCAGGATCGAACGACCAAGGGTATCGCATTTCAAAAGCTTTTGTCCATCCATCAGCATTTTCAAGCTGCTTTGCATATGGGAATAATCAATCTGCGGCACGTTGTTGCTCCTTGTAGTTTTCTTTTATCCTATGACAGAAAAATTCCGATTATGCAACAAACCTTGCCTTTTCTTAAAAACTGTGATATAATGATTTGTAACTTATCAAAAAGGAGAACCCTATGCCCAGATCAAATCTGCGCTTTCCCGCCATTTTTTTGTTTGGTATTTATGCCATCTACGGCTGCTTGCTGACCCCTTTGATGGAATACGTTGTAGCCGATACTGTTTTGCAAAACACAATCCTTAACGATATTCTTGACCTTTTTTACAATCTGTTTGAGGCGCTGGGCATCGCCGCCGCCTTCGGTTTTTTGATCCACGGCGTTTATGCTTTTGGTGCAAAAGCACTGACACGCCTTTACCTGCTGACAGGCGGCGCTCTGCTATTCAAATACATCTCCTCGCTGATCGCCGTTTCGATTGTGCGCGGTTCGCTGGACCTGACCGCTGATTACAGCTCGATCATTGTTTCCTTCTTCATCGAGATCGCTGAATGTGCGCTTGTCATCTTTCTGGCTCATCGCTGGGTGGGTCATCTGCTGTCGGAAAGCAAAAAGCTGTCTGCCGCCGCGCAAAAGGTTGGCAAAGCACCTGCTGTACCGATTGAAGCCTTCCCCTTCCGACACCTCTTTTGCCGCACCAATGCTTTACAGCGCACCGCCTTCTGGGGAATCCTTTCGATGACGGCGCTGCGTCTTACCTCGTTTATCATTGGCGAGATCTCTTTCTCTTTGATCTTTTCGATCTCTTACACCTTCATCGATGTGCTGGTGCTTCTTCTCTACTCCGTGATTCTGATCCTCGTCCCCTCGTTTCTTGGTTATCTGCTAACGCTTGGCTGTATGCGCCTTGCGGAAAGCAAAAAGGAATAAAAAAGCCCGACGGAAAATCCGTCGGGCTTTTTTATTTGCATTACAGATATTTCTTTACGGTTTCGGATGCATCTTCAGCAGGGACCGAAGCAGTCATAAACAGGTTGACATCGTGCTTAGCAAGCAGAGCATCGATCTTGCAAAGCAGTGCATCAAGCGTAGCAACATCGCCGTTGCAAATCTTCAGCGTATTATCGACAAACAGATCGGTCACGTCATAGTTGCTGGCAAGAATGCCTGCGATGAAGCCATAGAGAGCATCGGCATCGCGAATGATATATTCTTCGGTATCGACCAGACGAACCTTGGATGTGATGTCAAAACGAAGTCCGGTTCCTTTCTCGATGCAGACTACATCACCGTGCGAAGCGGCAGCAGCAGCATTGACTTTTTCAATCAGGGTTTTTGTTTTACCGGTTCCCTTTACACCAATCATCAACTTGAGCATTGACAAGTACCTCCAAGATTTGTATTCAAAGCGGAAATTCTTCCGTCCTTGCCTTTATTATACACGATTTGAACTGCCATTTCAAGTGCTTTCGCGCAAAAAATTGCGATCGCCGAAAAAAGTTTTCGGCGATCGCTGGGAAAATCAAAGATCGGCAAGGCGAGCTTCAAGCTCTGCCTTCTGTGCCTCGTAACCGGGCTTGCCGAGAAGCGCGAACATATTCTTCTTATATGCCTCTACACCGGGCTGGTCAAAGGGATTGACCGCAAGCAGATAACCCGAAATAGCGCAAGCCTTTTCGAAGAAGTAGATCATATAGCCAAGCGACTTGGCAGAGCGCTCGTCAAGCTCAAGCAGAATGTTGGGAACACCACCATCGGTATGAGCCAGAACAGTACCCTCGCGTGCTTTATCGTTGACATAGTTGAGGTCCTTGCCCGCAAGGAAGTTAAGGCCGTCGATGTTTTCAGGATCCATCGGGATCTCAATTTTGGCGCCGGTTTCCTTGACAGCAATCACGGTTTCGAACATCGTGCGCATACCGTCCTGGATATACTGTCCGAGCGAATGCAGGTCGGTCGAGAAGATCACGGACGAGGGGTAAATACCCTTGCCGTCCTTGCCCTCGCTCTCGCCGTACAGCTGTTTCCACCACTCGGCAAACATCTGCAGGAAGGGCTCGTAGCCAACCAGGATTTCGGTCGTTCTGCCCTTGCGCAGAAGGATGTTGCGCAGCGCGGCATACTTGTAGCAATCGTTTTTCTGAATGTCGGGATCGGCAAGTGCCACGCGTGCGGCATCTGCGCCCTGCATCATCGCATCGATATCAATGCCTGCGGCGGCGATGGGCAAAAGACCCACGGCGCTGAGCACCGAGAAACGACCGCCAACGTCATCCGGAACAACAAAGGTCTCATAGCCGACCTTATCGGCAAAGCCCTTCAGCGTGCCGCGTGCGCGGTCGGTGGTAACGAAGATACGCTCCTTTGCGCCCTCGGCACCGTATTTCTTTTCCAGCAATGCGCGGAAGATACGGAAGGCGACAGCGGGCTCGGTTGTGGTACCCGACTTGGAAATGACGTTGATGCAAACATCCTTACCCTCGCAGATGGCAAGCAGCTCCTGCAAATTGGTGGCACTGATATTGCAGCCCGAGAAATAGATATCGGGACCGTCCTTTTTGAGGTTGTTGTAAAGCGGCGAGTTGAGGAACTCGATTACGGCGCGGGCGCCGAGATAAGAGCCGCCAATGCCGATAACGATAAACACATCGCAGGAACGGCGGATCTTTTCAGCCGCAACCTTGATGCGAGCAAACTCTTCTTTGTCATAATCGCGCGGCAGATCAAGCCAGCCAAGGAAATCGTTTCCAAGGCCGCTTTTTTTGTGCAGCGTATTGTGCGCCGCCGTCACAAGAGGCTGGATAGCCGTGTACTCGGCAGGACGGACAAAAGGCTTCAGAAAGGAATCGACAAGACGCAAAGACATATTATGTTTCCCCCTTGGTTTTATTTTCTTTCTTTTATTGTACTAAATTATCGCATTAATTGCAACAGATTTGCAATAATTTTTTCATATTTTTGCCCTCAAATAAGCAAAAATTTCGCCAGCATCCGCCAAAACAGTGTCGAAAAACCGATCTTTTCCACCGTTTCGGTTGCAACAATCGGTACGCGTCCGATCTCCTTGCCGTCAAGCAGATAGATTTGCTCGCCAACGGCATCCCCCGTAAAAACAGGAGCTGTCAGCACCTCGGGCAATACCGTCGTAACCTGTACGCGCGAGCCGCTTCCCTTCGGAACTGTTACGGCAAAGGGTGCATAGCTGAGCGCACATTGCGGTGCAGTGCCGCCCTCGACCCGGACCGTAAGGTTTCCACCGTCAGCCTGATAAGAAGAATAATTGGCAAATCCCCAATCAAGCAGCTTGGTTGCCGCCGCATTGCGCACGTCACGGCTTTCTGCCGCCATAATAACACAGATCAGCGACAATCCGTCGCGCTCGGCGGTGGCGCTGATGCAGAACTTAGCGCGCGCGGTCGATCCCGTTTTCAGACCCGTACAGCCCGGATAGAAGCGGACCAAGCGGTTGGTGTTGGTAAGGCCAAAGGCGCCGTCGCGAATCGTATCCATCCAGATACCGCTATACTCAAGAATCTTCGGATGCGCGATCAGCGCGCGCGACATAATGGCAATATCGCGTGCTGAAATGACGTGATTCGTAACCGTATCGTCAAGTCCGTTTGTGTTTTCAAAGTGCGTATTGCGCATACCAAGCTCGGCGGCGCGAGCATTCATTCGCTCAACAAACGCCTCCTCACTTCCTGCCACAAATTCAGCAAGTGCCACCGCGCAATCGTTGGCAGATGCGATCACCACACATTTCACCATTTCCTCAACGCTCATGGTCTCGCCTTCCTTCAGATAGACCTGCGATCCGCCCATAGCGGCGGCGTGTGCGCTGACCGACACCATATCCGTAAGCGCGATTTTGCCGCTATCGATTGCTTCCATCACCAAAAGCAGTGTCATCACCTTGGTTACGGATGCGGGTGGCAATGCTTCATCAGCATTCTGCTCATACAGCACCGCCCCCGTTGCAGCATCCATCAAAACGGCAGAAGCGCATGGTAAGGAAAGAGAGCCATCGTTCTGACTGTTCTCTCCTGCATCCGAAATCAAAACGGCATCAGCCGCAACGGATACAGGGAAAGACAATACCATCAAGAGCGCCATCAGCACCACCAATAATTTTCGAAAAACAGATTTCATAGCTTCACCCCCGTCAAACCTTATGACGCAAAATGCAAAAAAATGAAAGCCACCCCGCACAAGGGTGGCTTTCACTTATTCCTTGACCGAAAAAGCAAACTCGGTGGTATGGTCGTAGACCTCTCCCACATCAAGCACGGGAGAAACGAAATGTGCGTGGTGTACGCTATCGGGCATACCGCCCGTTTCGATGCAAAACGCCGTACGCGGGACCTGCATCACACCGCCTTTGAAGGGATTGTGTGCCTTGTTCATACCGTTGGCGGTATAGAGCTGAGCACAAGGCTGTGTCGTCAGCACACGCATTTCTCTGCCGCTTTTCGGTTCACACACCACAGCGCGAAGCAGGGGCGCCTTTTGTGCGCCGCCGACAAAGCGGTAGCAGGTGTCATAGCCGTTCATCACTTTGATCTGCGGATGGTCGGCACCAATATCTTTGCCGATCGTCTTTGGCGTGCGGAAATCAAAGGGCGTATTCTCTACCGATGCGATTTCACCCGTAGGGATCAGGTCAGCATCGGCAACAAGATAGGAATCGGCATCCATCCAAAGCGTGTGATCAAGGATCGTGCCCGAGCCGAAGCCTCCGAGATTGAAATAGGAATGATTGGTCAGGTGAACAACAGTCTTTTTGTCGGTGGTGGCGCGGTAGCGCACGGAAAGCGTGTTGCTTGCCTTCAGCGTATAGGTTACGGTAACATCCAGCGCGCCGGGATAGCCTTCCTCGCCGTCGGGCGAGATGTAATGCAGCTGCAGCGAAGGCTCGTCCCCATCGGTAACCCTTGCATCCCACAGCTTGCGATTAAAGCCGCTGAAACCACCGTGAATATGGTGTTTACCGCGATTTTTCGATATGGCATATTCTACGCCGTCCAATGAAAACGAGGCATTTGCAATGCGATTGGCAAAACGCCCGACCATAGAACCCTGCGAGCTGGTATCCAGAAGATAGCCCGCCAGCGAATCAAAGCCGCACACCACATCACTCATCAAGCCATTACGGTCGGGCACGATGATTTGCTGTATGATACCGCCAAGATCAAGAATACTCACCGTCATCAGTTGTTCGTTTTGCAGGGTGTAACGATACACTTCTCGCCCATCGGGCAATCTGCCAAAGAGTTGTTTTTGAATACTCATAACCTTCTCCTTTTTTAGTGTTGATTCCATTATAGCGAACATTTAATCCATATACTGCCTATTTTTCTTTAAATTCATATTTTGTTAACATTTAAATCCCGATTGTCGATTGACAACATATGTCTTTTTCGCTATACTGAAAGTGTCTCAAATGAGACAAGGAGGTCTTATGAAGCCTATGGAAGATCTTTCCGCTTTTTTGGCTGACATTCCACTGTTTGCGGCATGCCGACAAGAAACGGTCTCGAAGTTGATCGGGAACGGCTCACAGCTTGTCTTAAAAAGCGGAGACTCGCTTGATCGGTCGTATTTGGGTATGCTTGGTATCGTGCTGAACGGCAGTGCCGATATCGTATCGGCAGATCAGGGCAAGCCCGTGATCCTTCGCTCGCTTTGCTCACGTGACGTATTCGGCGCCGCCTCGCTCTTTACGCGCGGCAATGCCCCGCTATCAACCATCACCGCTACTGCGCCCTGTCAGCTACTATTTTTGTCGCGCGATGCCGTGCGTGAAGCACTATCTGCAGATGAGAAATTTCTGGATGCTTTTCTCTCTTTTCTTGCTGACAGAGTCTCGTTCCTTAACCGCAAAATCCGCTGTTTTACAGCAGGCAGTGCCGAGCGCAGGCTTGCGCTTTGGCTGACTTCGGAAGAGCGCGATGTGCTGACACTTCCCGCTCTGACCGTACTTTCGGAAATGCTTGATATCGGCCGTGCATCACTTTACCGCGCGCTTGACAAACTGAAGGATGAGGGCTTGATCGAGCGTAACGGGCGCCAGATCACCATCCTTGACCGCACTTCAATTTTAAATATGTATCAATGAAAGGACTTATTATGAAAAAACTTTTCTCTTTTTTTCTTGCACTCTCTCTTTTGCTGACCCTTCCCCTGCTTGTCGCCTGCAATAACGAGCAGGATCCTGCAACCGATGCCCGCATCTGGACGTTAAATGGAACAACGGGCT
>JBGVCY010000109.1:0-6130 GCA_045119135.1 Eubacteriales bacterium
CGAGGGGAGTTTTTCCAAGGAACTGCTGCAAACGGTCAACGAGCTTGGCTATCGCACCGTCTTCTGGAGCTTTGCTTATGCCGATTGGGATAATCAGAAGCAACCATCGCCCGACACCGCCATCCGTACGGTGATGGATAATATCCACAACGGCGCCGTGCTGTTACTGCATCCCACCTCTGCCACCAATGCCGAGATTCTGCCGCGCGTGATCGACGAGTTGAAAAGCGAAGGGTATCGCTTTGGCACCCTGCGCGAGCTGTGTGGCTTATGAAGAGGGGCACACGGGCGCTTATCGCGCTTCTTTTTCTCGTTTGCATCGTCGCTAAAAGCGCAGTTGCCGTTTCTGCCGCACCGCAGATTGTGTATCAATCGGCATCCAAAAACGGGCGCGCGCGCGTGGCGCTGACCTTCGATGACGGTCCACATCCGCGCTATACGCCCAAGGTTTTGGATATTTTAAAGGAGTATGGCGTGCCTGCCACCTTCTTCTGCGTTGGCACCAACGTTGAGACCTATCCCGATCTTGTGCGTCGCGCAGTTGAAGAGGGACACGAGATCGGCAATCACACCTATAACCATTATCACGTGG
Source organism: Eubacteriales bacterium (assembly GCA_045119135.1). Classification (GTDB taxonomy): domain Bacteria; phylum Bacillota; class Clostridia; order Oscillospirales; family CAG-272; genus Firm-07. The sequence goes on from JBGVCY010000109.1 coordinate 593, forward strand.
CAAAGCTGACCGACGAGGCGCTGTATGAGGATATTACCGCCTGCGGCGATGCCATTGCCAAAATCACGGGCGCTCATCCTCGCTTCTTCCGTCCGCCCGAGGGGGTTTGCAGCGAGGCAGTGAAAAGCTATTGCGACAAAGAGGGCATGGCAATTGTGATGTGGAGCGTAGATACCCGCGATTGGGCTCATACGCCCGTGAAGGAGATTTATCAGAACGTGCGAAAAAATGCAAAAAACGGCTCGATTATTTTAATGCACGATTTTATCGGTAAAAATAGCCCAACCCCCGATGCGTTGCGGTGTGTGATACCGATGCTTCTGGAGCTGGGCTATGAATTTGTAACGGTCAGTCAACTGCTGGGGGAGTAGCGGCATCCTCGGTGTCGCCACTCTCGTCGCCGTTCTTTGCGGTATAAGGATCAATCATATAACGCTGAATATTGGGCCAAGCGGCATAGGCGGCAATAAAGCCCGCAAGCGCAGGGAAATAGAAGAAGGGCAGAATCAGCGGAATGGCAAAGCCAACGCTAAGGCTGGGCAAGATAATGGCAATATTGATGCCAAGCACTGCTGCAATGCCGATCAAACCCACAATGTTACGCTTGATACCGAGAATCGAGAAGATCAGCGCATTTTTCAGCAGCTTGCGGATCGAAAGATCAAAGGTGATCATCATATGGTAAATGTAGAAGCGCATCATCGTATAAATGATGAACAGCGCAATCAAGAAAATGTACATTACACCGAAGATCAGTGTGCCTGCCAGTGTGCTGAAATAGTAGATATCAAACAAGAGAACTGCGATCACCGCAAAATCCAGAATACCGAACAAGAGTCCTTGACGCAGGTTGCGGCGGACGGCATAGAAATAATCGGAGAACAAGAAGCAGGAATCACCGCGCACCATACTGCGAAGATTGTAGGTAGCGCCTACGTTTTGCCATCCCCACGTGACTACGGTAAACAGCACCAGTGCGATTATGGCGATCATACGCCCCGTTGTCAGATAGGGAACATTCAGTTGCTTGCCAATAAGACCAAGCAGCAGGTTTGCCGTGGGCGATGTGCCGTGCATTTGAACGCCCAGAAGCGGCGCGAACAGCGCGTTTTCCGAGGTAGGTGTGGTATCGCCGAAAAAGTATATCAGTACAGCGGCGATCAGCGGCAGATACTGCACCAGCATTATCAGATTGAGTGATGTCAGCTTGCCAAGCTTGCGCCAAAGCAGCTTAAAGAAATACCCAAGAGTGGGGGTGGTATCCTCAGCCACTGCATCGGGTTTTTCCTTTTGAAAGCGCGCAAAAAATCCTTTTTTCTTTTCGTTTTCCATTGCTTTTCCTTTCGGATATTTCGGTAAGCTAAAACAAAGGGGTATTGTGATAATATATATTTATTGTAGCATACTTCTTGCCAAAAATCAACCGATATTAAAAAGAAGACCGCCTTTGGCGGTCTTCTTTTTAAGCGTTTTCCTGTTCCAGCTCACGCAACAGCACGTAGGTAGGCTTTTCGGTGCCTCGCACCGATGCGGGAGTGATCACAATTCTTGCTACGTCTTTGCGTGCAGGAATCTCATACATCGTTTCCAGCATCAGGCTTTCCATAATGGCACGCAGTCCGCGTGCGCCCGTACCGCGCTCGATGGCAAGCTTGGCAATCTCAGCCATAGCACCCTCGGCAAAGGTCAGCTCTACGCCGTCAAGGCGCATCAGCTTCTGATACTGCTTGACAAGCGAATTCTTTGGCTCGTTGATGATACGCACAAGCGCATCCTCATCAAGATCGGAAAGCGAAACAATCATCGGGATTCGACCAACCAACTCGGGGATCAGACCGTATTTCACAATGTCGTGGGGAACCACATCCTTGTAAATACCGACCTTCTTTTTCTCGTCCTTTTTCATAATCTCGCTGCCAAAGCCAACGGTATTGTTGCCCTTGCGCTTTTCGATCACCTTATCAAGGCCCTCGAAAGCGCCGCCGCAGATGAAGAGAATATTCTTGGTATTGATCTGGATGAATTCCTGGTTTGGATGCTTTCTGCCGCCTTGCGGGGGAACATTTGCCACCGTTCCTTCCAGGATCTTCAGCAGTGCTTGCTGCACGCCCTCGCCCGAAACGTCACGGGTGATCGAGCGATTTTCGCTCTTGCGCGAGATTTTATCGATCTCATCGATATAGATGATGCCGCGCTCGGCAAGCTCAATATCAAAATCCGCCGCCTGAATCAGGCGCAACAGAATGTTCTCAACATCCTCGCCGACGTAACCCGCTTCGGTCAGAGTCGTGGCATCGGCTATGGCGAAGGGAACCTGCAAGGTCTTGGCAAGCGTTTGTGCAAGATAGGTTTTGCCCACGCCCGTGGGACCCAGCAGCAGTACATTGCTTTTTTGCAGCTCGACACCGTCCGATTCCTCTTCAACGTCCTTGCCCTTGCGCTTTTTACCGTTCTTTTCGGCAAGCAAAATGCGTTTATAGTGATTATAAACGGCAACCGACAGAGCGATCTTTGCATCGTCCTGACCGATCACGTACTCATCAAGCGTTGCCTTGATCTGCGTGGGACGGGGGAGCGTGTCAAAGGTAAATCCGCTTTCGGCCTCAATCACTTCCTGATTTTCTTCCAGGATCTCGGCACAGGCATCTATGCAGTATTCACAGATATAAAGTCCCGTGGGAGAAAGCACCAGCGTGCCCGTCTGATTTTCGGTTCTTCCGCAGAAGGAGCAGTAGTGCGAGCCGCGTCCGTTTTTATTGGTGGTATTTGGCATAAAAACCTCTTGGAAAATTCTTTATTAGGCGCGTTTTGCAAGCACCTTGTCTACCAGACCGTAAGCAAGTGCTTCGTCAGCAGTCATAAAGTTGTCGCGATCGGTGTCGCGTGCGATCTCCTCGATCGTTTTGCCCGTATTCTCGGCAAGAATGCGATTCAAGGTATCGCGGGTGCGCAGAATCAGGTCAGCGTGGATCTTGATATCCGATGCCTGACCGCGTGCGCCGCCCAAGGGCTGATGAATCATAATTTCGCTGTTGGGAAGTGCATAGCGCTTGCCCTTGGCGCCCGAGGAAAGCAGGAAAGCACCCATCGAAGCCGCCATACCGATGCAGATGGTAGATACATCACACTTGATGTAATTCATCGTGTCGTAAATGGCCATACCTGCGGTAACCGATCCGCCGGGGCTGTTGATATAAAAGGCGATATCCTTATCGGGGTCCTGTGCCTCAAGGAAGAGCATCTGTGCCACAACAAGCGAGGCGGTGGTATCATTCACCTCGTCGGAAAGAACGATGATGCGGTCATTGAGCAAGCGCGAAAAAATGTCAAACGAGCGCTCACCACGGCTGGTCTGCTCGATAACCATAGGAACAAGAGCATCTTTACGGAAAAAATCAGTCATCATAATGGTGCCTCCTTCGTTTTTTAAATTAGAGCATAGTAGCCGCGACAGGGTTGCCGCGGCTACAAAAGTTTCAGTGAAAATTATTCGGCCGATTCCTCAGCGGCTTTTTTGGTGGTCTTCTTGGCAGGAGCCTTTCTCGTGGTCTTCTTAGCAGGAGCTGCATCGGTGATAACAGCCTTCTCACGAACCAGATCCATTGCCTTCTTCACGCGCATATCATCCTCGATAGCATCGGTGGGAACGCCTTCCTTTACCTGGTCTACGGGCATATTGTATGCATCGGCAATGCGCTGATATTCACCGTTGATATCCTCTTCGGTCACGGTGATGTTTTCAAGCTCAACGATCTTCTCAAGGGCAAGGCGAGCCTTCACCTGACGCTCTGCCTGAGGACGGAACTGATCACGCAGGGTATCCAGCGTCATACCGGTGTACTGCATATAGGTCTTCAGATCAAGACCCGACATACGCAGTCTGTTGTCGTAGTCGCGCAGGAAGTTCTCGGTCTCGGCATCGAACATGGGTGCGGGAATGTCTGCCTGCATCTTTTCGATCAGAGCATCCACCAGGGATTCGTCAACCGCGGTGTTGGCGCTATCCTCGTGGCGCTTCTGAATTTTTGCCTTCAGATCGGCACGATATTCGGCAAAGGTATCAAATTCCGAAACATCCTTTGCAAAATCATCGTCAAGCTCGGGCAGCTCAACGCGGGTCAGTGCGTGCAGCTTGCACTTGAAGACAACTGCCTTATTTGCAAGGTCAGCAGCATGGTACTCGGCGGGGAAGGTAACGTTAACGTCGAACTCCTCGTCGATCTTCTTGCCGACGATCTGATCCTCAAAACCGGGGATAAAGGTGTTCGAGCCAAGCTTCAGTGCATAGCGCTCGCCCTTGCCGCCCTCGAAGGCAACGCCGTCGCAGAAGCCCTCGTAATCGATGGTAGCGGTGTCGCCAAGCTCTGCAGCGCGGCCGAGAACCTCGGTCTCGCGGGAGTTGCGCTCGCGGATGGTCTCGATCTCACGGTCGATCTCTTCGTCCTCAACAGGAGCAACGGTGCGGGTAACGGTAAGGCCAAGGTAATCAGCGATAGCCACCTCGGGCTTTACAAAAACCTTAGCGGAAAGAACAAGACCGTTGTCATCAAGAGAAACGATGTCAAACTCGGGCTGAGCTACGGGCGTGATGTTAGCCTCTTTTACAGCATCGGCGTAAACGCCGGGGATAATATCGTTGATAGCGGTTTCGTAGAACACGCCCTTGCCGTACATTTTTTCGATGATGGCGCGGGGAGCCTTGCCCTTACGGAAGCCGGGAACGTTCATTTTCTTGCCTTCCTTCAGATAGGCCTTGTTCACAGCCTCATCAAAGGTAGCCTTATCAACCGAGATATGCAGCTCGAATTGGCTATTCTCGATTTTTTCAGCCTTTACTAATTTCATTTTTTCTTCCTCCAAAGAATTGAAAATTTCACACAAAGTATATTTTACTGTTTTTGCATCTTTTTGTCAAGAGCTTTCCATAAAATAATATATATTTCGGTCAGGGAAAGATGCGCAGGGGTACAAAATTGAGAAAATCCGAGGCAACGTTGATCAGTTTTAAGCCTTCTAGCTGTTGCACCATCGGTTTTGAGTATATACCGTGAATGTGTCCGTGATAGCAGCGCTCCACGCCTGCGGCGCGCAGTACATCCAGGATTTCCCGACATTCAAAGGAATTCCACACAGGCGGGAAATGCAGAAACACCAATATTTCTTTTTCGGCGTGCTCGCCCGTGCGCAGCTTTTGTGCCGCCTGAAGACTGAGCTGCAGACGAAGCACCTCGCGGTTGACAATCTTGGCAAAATCCACCTTGCCAACGGTCTGCTGCTGTTCTTCCTCTAAAAACCAGCCGCGTGTACCGCAAACGATAAAATCCTCGACAATGTGTGCGTTGTTGTAAAGCAGGGAAAAGGAACGAAAACCGTTCTCATCAAAAAATCTGCCAAGCTTGGCGGCGGTCTCCCACCAGAAATCGTGATTGCCTTTCGACAGAAGCTTGCGACCGGGAAGGCTTTCAAGAAACGCAAAATCCTCGCGCGCATCGGCAAGATGCATTGCCCACGAAATGTCGCCGGGAATGATCACGGTAT
>JBGVCY010000110.1:0-27579 GCA_045119135.1 Eubacteriales bacterium
CCTGCGGTAAGAAAGCTGATCAGACCCAGCAGAGAATAGCTTGCCTTGATCAGGCGATCAAGACCGCTTTCGGGGATGCCGAGATCCTCTAAGAATGCCTGCTTTTCCTCACCCGAAAGCTCTGCGATCTCTGCCTCGATCTGGGCACAGACGGGAAGAACGCCGGCGTGCTCGCTTTCGGCAAACGCCTTCAGCTTCTGATAGTGGGGATTGCCCTCGGGCTCGCTTCCCGCCTCATCCTCACTGACGTTTGCCACGTAAATGACGGGCTTCATTGTCAACAGGGGCGTTTCGGCAAGCAGTGCCTTTTCGTCATCGGAAAGCTCAACCGTGCGTGCGGTAAGTCCCGCTTCCAGTGCCGCCTGCACGCGCTCCAGCACGGCAAGCTCACTGGCAAGGGTCTTATCGCCCTTCATCGCCTTTTTGGTGCGGTCGATGCGGCGCTCCATCAGCTCCATGTCGGAAAGGATCAGCTCCATATTGATGGTCTCGACGTCGCGCATCGGGTCCACTGCGCCGTCCACGTGAATGATGTTGTCGTCGGCAAAGCAACGCACAACGTGCAGAATGGCATCCACCTCGCGGATGTGCGACAGGAACTTGTTGCCAAGACCTTCGCCGCGCGAAGCGCCGCGCACAAGACCTGCAATGTCGACAAATTCGATCACGGCAGGGGTGTATTTTTCGGGTGCGTACATTTCGGCAAGATAATCCATGCGTGCATCGGGAACGGCGACGACGCCGACGTTCGGCTCGATGGTGCAGAAGGGATAGTTTGCCGATTCTGCGCCTGCATTGGTCAGGGCGTTGAACAGTGTGCTTTTTCCCACGTTGGGAAGTCCTACGATACCAAGTTTCATGTAAATCTCCTTCGGTCGTATCAATGTCACCCTACATTATACCGCAAAATTTGGCTTTTCGCAAGGGCAGAGGCGATTTTTGTAAAAAAATTCGCAAGCTTGACACAGAAAAATCAAGAAAGAAATTTTGGAAAAGCCCTTTTCAAATAGTAACAATTATGGTATAATATAAAATAACTTGTGAATGAGAGTCGCATTTATCGGCAAAATGCCCAACGGTGTGCGACATGTGTAAAGCTAAGGAGGCCTTTGAAATGGTTGGAACAAAGATTTTGGTCATCGACGACGATCCCGGCATCTGCGATGTCCTGAAGCTGTATTTTGAGCGCGAGGGCTGTGAGGTTCTGACTGCGGGCGACGGCGTTGAGGGTGTTGCTTCCTTCCGCCAGAATGCGCCCGATCTTGTTTTGTTGGATATTATGCTGCCTAAAATGGACGGTCAGCAGGTGCTTGCCGAGATTCGCAAGGAATCCGAAAAGCCCGTGATTATGATCACCGCAAAGGGTGAGGTCTTCGATAAGGTGCTGGGTCTTGAGATGGGTGCTGACGATTTTGTGGTCAAGCCCTTTGACCTCAAGGAGCTGTATGCCCGCGTCAAGGCGGTGCTGCGCCGTTATCAGTCGCATATCCGCGAAAACAACAGCGATGTGATCCGCTTTGAAAACTTTGAGATCAGCCAGGAAAAATTCGAGCTGAAGCTGCGCGGCAAAAAGGTGGACATCCCCCCGAAGGAGCTGCAGCTGCTTTACTGCCTTGCCTCTAACCCCAACCGCGTGTTCAGCCGCGAGCAGCTGCTGGAGCACGTGTGGGATTTCGCTTTCCTTGGTGATTCGCGCACGGTCGACGTACATATCAAGCGCCTGCGTGAAAAGCTGGAGGGTGTTTCCGACAAGTGGGAGCTGAAGACCGTTTGGGGCATCGGCTATAAATTTGCTTTGTCCGACTGACGTTTTACGGGTTCTGCATTCGCGCTTTGGTCGGATGCAGAGCCTTTCGATTTTTTGAAAGCGGAGAGGCGTATGTTCAAAAGCATTTTTGCCAAATATATTTCGGCATTTATGTCGATCATTATCATCAGCTTTCTCATTCTGATGCTGATCATCACGGGCGTGGTCAATTCCTATGTAACCGAATCCAAGCAGGAGATGCTTGCCAACGCGGCAAGCGGTATGGCAGAGTTTCTGGAGGGAAAGACCGCATCGCTTACCGATACCAATTTTGCCACCGTCATCGGCGAATCCGAGGAGGATGTTGACCGCATGCTGCGCGCCTTTGCCGCAACGGGCGAGGATGTCAGTTTGCTTTTGGTGGATAACCGCGGCAATGTGCTGCGTATGATCGACGGAGATGGCACGGTAAAGACCACCGATGCCGTGATGCCGCGCTCGGTGATGGACGAGGTCAATCAGGGCACGGATCTATCCGAGCTGGAGGCGCTGGAGGGCGTGTTTGATACGCCGCACTTTTACCACGCCGTTCCCGTATTCACCGAGGATGAATATTCCTGCGGCCTGGTGTTTGCCTGTGCCGAATCCAATATCAACGGCGACCTGCTTGGTGTGATGCTGAAGACCATTATCGTGGGAAGCCTTTGGATCATTCTGGCGGCGCTGATTGCGCTTTACTTTGTGACCGACCGCATCATCGGTCCCTTGAAAAGCATGAGCCGCATGGCAAAGGAATTTGCCGCGGGCAACTTCGCCGCGCGCGCCACCGTGCGCGGGCAGGATGAGGTGGCAAAGCTTGCCGAGGCGTTTAACAATATGGCGGATTCGCTATCCCGCCTGGAAACGATGCGTAACACCTTTATGGCAAACGTTTCGCACGATCTGCGCACTCCAATGACCACGATATCGGGCTTTATCGATAACATTCTGATCGGTGCGATCCCGCCCGAAAAGCAGCCCTATTATCTGGAAATGATCCGTGATGAGGTACAGCGTCTGGCGCGCCTTGTCAATACCTTGCTTGATATTTCGCGTATTCAGGCAGGCGAGCGCAAGTTTGTGTTTGCCCCCTTCGATATCTGCGAAATGGCACGCCGTATCGTGCTTTCCTTTGAAAATAAGATCGAGGCAAAGCAGCTTGATGTTTCCTTTGATTGCGATGAGGAGCGTATGCTGGCCGTGGGCGACCGCGATGCCTTGTATCAGGTGCTTTATAACCTTTGCGACAATGCCGTGAAGTTTTCGCGAGAAGGTGGAGCCTTCCGCGTTTCGATCACCAAGGACAAAGAATCAAAGGCGGTTATTCGCGTTTATAATGAGGGTGAGGGAATCGTTGCCGAGGATCTGCCCTTCATATTCGAGCGCTTTTATAAAGCGGATAAGAGCCGCGGCCTTGATAAATCGGGCGCAGGTCTTGGACTTTTCATTTCCAAAACCATTATCGATGCACACCACCAAAGAATCTGGGTAGAAAGCGAGAGCGGCCGCTATTGCAGCTTTGCGTTCACACTGCCCTTGCAAGAGGAGTAATATGGAAGAAAACAAGAATTATTCCGAGCTTCCCGAGGAAAAAGACTCCATCGAAAACGGAGAAACTGCGGCGGATGCTGCTGCCGATGAGAATTCTGCGGTAGAGTCCGTTGCCGAAACGGAAGCTGCGACCGAGGCTGCCCCCGAAGAAGCGGCTGAAGAAGAGCCCGCTGTCGACGAGGCACCCGTTGCCCCCGAATGGAGCTTTGGCGGCGAGGCAGACGTTGCCGCGCGTGCATCCAATAAGCGCGGTACGCGCACCTTTATCATTCTCTTTGCGGCAGTGTTTGCGGTTTGCATCCTGCTGCTGGGGCTTTCCTTTTTCTTGGGTGACGGCGGCATTCGTCTGATCCGCACGCTTCACACCGAGCGCACGGTTTTCGTGCGCGAGTACACGGGTGAGGGCGGTCTGCTTTCCGCAGAAGAGGCGGCAGACCTGATCAAAAAATCAACCGTGACCGTTTCTGTTCGCACCTCTGCCGGCGGCTCGGGACACGGTTCGGGCTTTTTGTACCGTGAGGAGGATGGCTACACCTATATCTGCACCAACAATCACGTGGTGTCGGGTATGAGTGAGGTGCAGGTGATCCTTGCCGACGGAACGGTTTACGATGCCACTGTTGTGGGCACCGACGCAGATGCCGACGTGGCGGTGGTCAAAATCGCCAAAACGGGCTTGCCACTGGTGACAGTCGGCTCGTCTGCCAACCTTTTGACGGGCGAGGATGTGTTTGCGGTGGGCACCCCTGCCAATATCGCATATGCGGGCACGGTTACCTTTGGTAAGGTCTCTTGCCCCTCGCGCCTGTTGCCGATGACCGATACCTCGGGCTCGGTTGCCTATAAGATGACCCTGATCCAGACCGATGCGGCGCTCAATAATGGCAATTCGGGCGGACCGCTTGCCGATATGTACGGCAAGGTGGTGGGAATGGTTGTACTGAAGCTTGCCATTTATAACGGAGACGATGTGGACGGCATTGCCTTTGCGTTGCCGATCGATGGCGTAAAGATCATTGCTGACGAGATCATCCAAAAAGGCTCATTCAGCGGCACCAATCCCATTACCGAGGGCGCTTCGGCGCTTGGTGTAACGGGTCACGCTGTCAGAGAAGGGTATTGGTATTCGCTGGATACCGCAAGTAATCGGGTACAGGAATCTGCCACGCAGGCAGATGGCTATTATTATGCCGAGGTAAGCGGTGTTTACGTTTCGGTGATCGGAAGCGGTTATGCGGGCGACAAGCTGTTTGCAGGTGACATTATTTTGAAGGTGAACGGACTTTCGGTGCGCGACATCACAGAGCTGATACTGGCGGTCAACCGCCACTATATCGGCGAAACCGTTACACTGACCGTCTGGCGTGACGGTGCAGTGGAAACGGTCAACGTGATGCTTTCCGAAAAGCCTGCCTCGTGATTTTTCAGTAAAGGAGAGCTGTTATGTTATCATTTCTGGATCCATTGCGTCATATGACGTATGATAACGCCTTTCTGGTGGCACTGATCCGCCTTTCGGTGGCGGTGCTGTGCGGCGGCATCATCGGTCTTGAGCGCGGCAAAAAACGCCGCCCTGCGGGCTTCCGTACCCATATGCTGGTCTGCCTTGGTGCGGCACTTGCTATGGTGGTGGGGCAATACCTTTCGATGATGGTGGAATATTCGTGGGCAGAGCTTGTTACCTTTACGGGGGCATCGGGCTCGAAGAGCACCGACGTGTCCCGTCTTGGCGCGCAGGTGATCAACGGCATCGGCTTCCTTGGTGCGGGCACGATCATCGTTACGGGACATCAGGAGGTCAAGGGTCTGACCACAGCGGCAGGCCTGTGGGCATCTGCCTGCATGGGTCTTGCCATCGGCGCGGGCTTTGTGGAAGGCGCACTGGTCGGATGTCTGCTGATCATTCTGACCATTGTGGTGCTGACCCGCATCGAGCGCCTTTTGATGGCGCGCGCGCGTAACATCAATCTGTACGTTGAGTTCGTCAACGTTGAGGACGTGGGTAAGATCATTTCCGCTATCAAGGCGCAAAGCATCCGCATTTTTGATGTTGAGATACATAAAAGCAAGGGCATCGGTGTCAATCAAAGCGCGGTCTTTTCGATCCGCTTGCCCAAGCGTATGCCGCATACTACGGTACTGTCCGTGCTTGCCTCGGTCGAGCAGGTGCGATCGGTCGAAGAGCTGTAAGGAGGGGTAGACAATGCGTGAATTTTTAGATTTTCTCCGTTTTACTGACGGGTTTCATATGGGCGCTGCCGTCATTCGCCTTGTGCTGGCGGTGATCTGCGGCGGTATCATTGGCATCGAGCGTGAGCGCAAGCGCCGTCCTGCGGGCTTCCGTACCCACATTCTGATCTGTCTTGGTGCATCGCTGACCACCCTGACCAGCCAATATCTGTATCTGGAACTGATGCTGTTTACCGATCTTGCCCGCCTTGGCGCACAGGTCATTGCAGGTATCGGCTTTATCGGTGCAGGTACCATTATCGTAACCAAGCGCCGTCAGGTCAAGGGTTTGACCACGGCGGCAGGCCTTTGGACCTCTGCCATTGTGGGTCTTGCCATCGGTGCGGGCTTCATTGAGGCAGCTTTGCTTGCTACCGCCTTTATTCTGATCGCCGAGATTGTGCTGGCGCGCATCGAGTATTTCCTGATGTCCACCGCACGCACCATCAATCTGTATGTCGAGTACAAGAGCAACGACACGCTGTCGCTGATGACCGATTATCTGCGCAAGCACAACATCAGCGTAACCGACTGGCAGCTGTCAAGATCGGGCGCGGATACCCAGAACCCTTGTGCCATCTTTTCGCTGGATCTGCCCCGTAAGCTGGATCAGGAAAAGCTGATGACCGCGCTGTCGGGTCTTGACGGTGTGATGTCTGTCGAAGAACTGTAATACATACCGCGGTGCAGGGCAGACCTGCCAAAAAATAAAAATCCAGCACGGACATTCCGTCCGTGCTGGATTTTTTATGTGTGATTACGAAATGTTGGGAAGGCTTGCGGCAGCGATGGACTGACCTACGCGGCGGCTGCTTTCGTCGGGAAGGTGAATGGTGATCTTCTCTGCAAGTGCAGGGAATTCCTCAGCCAGTACCTTCTGAGCGTTCTTGTGCAGAATGCTTCCGCCCTCGCCAGAGGAAACGCGACCCATCAGAAGAACGTGCTTGATATCGTAGAAGATCGAATAGTAAGCAACGGCATAACCGAAATATGCACCAATGGTTTCATAAATCTTTGCTGCGCGCTCGTCACCCTGTGCCATAAGACCCTGAACGACCTTCAGCTTTTCAGCGGGAGAAGCCTTTTCGTCAAGCTCGATGCCCGCGGCGGGTGCAAGCTTGATAACGGCATCCTGCGAGAAATACTTCACGCCGCAGCCATAGTCGCCCGACCACTCGTCAAGCATAGCGCCCTTGTTATAGTCGGCAGGAACGAATGCCAGCTCGTTGAGCCAGCCCGTGATATTGCCGTTGCCGTCAACGTAGCCGCCTGCTTCGCTGGTGCCCATAGCGATACCAAGCACGTTGGTGTCGCCCAGGTCCATAGCGCCTGCAAGTGCCGTTACGTCACCGTCGTTTGCAACCTCGATCGGAACGTTGCCAAGCTCTTTGGCAATATCGGTGTAGATGTTCTTAACAACCTTTTCAAAGGCATCGGGGTTTTCGTTCTTCACCTTCAGGAAGAGCGAGGAGGTCATAATACGGTTTCCAATGACAACGCCTGCGGTGGAAACGCCGATGGCATCGATGCGGGGCATTTTAGAAGCGGCAGTCTTCATGGCTTCCATAATGCCGTTGTAGTGATACTGAGGATCGCTTTGCAGCTTGGGGAACCAGATAACCTCTTCCGAGTAGATGGCATCGCCCTCTACCACGGCGCTGACCTTGCGGTCGCTTCCGCCTGCATCAAAGCCGATGCGGCAGCCATCAAGATGACGTCCGACAGGGGCTGCTGCCTCGTTGGCAACGGGAGCCTTTTCAAAGGGAACGTGGATGACCTCGAAGGGAGCTTCGTAAACGCCGGACATGAAGTCGCGGTCGAAGGCACGGATGCCGCCCTCGGAGTAATCGGCCTTGATCTGATCGGCGATCAGCTTCGAGCCTGCAATGATAATCTTATAGCCGCCGCGCGTCCACAGCAGAGTTTTGACGATTCTTTCAACAAAGTCGTGGTTCTCCTGGTCGTGACCGGTGCCTTCCTTGAATACCTCAACGGTAAAGACAGAGGTCAGACCGTCGTTTCGCTCCAGACCGATCGTCAGCTTTTCGCCGCCTTCAGCGCGGACGGCTGCTTCAAAATCGCGGTATACGACTGACATCGGCATAAAGCCGGGATCAAGGGGGGCATTCACTTTAAGCTTCATAAATGGTTCTTCCTTTCTTGATGGTTCTGATAATGGAGATGTTTTCATCGGCAATAATAATGTCTGCATCCTTGCCTGCTTCCAGCGAGCCGATGCGGTCGCCGCAGTGGATGGCGGTTGCGGGATTGAGGGATGCCATACGGAAGACCTTGTACACGGGAAGTGCCGTGTGGGCAAGCACGTTCTTAACAGCATCGTTCAGCTTCAGAACGCTGCCTGCGATCGTGCCGTCGGCAAGGCGGCATTCGATACCCTTGAGGAAGATGGGCTGTCCGCCAAGATCGTATTCGCCGTCGGGCATACCGCCTGCACGCGTGCAGTCGGTGATCAGCACCATTTTATCTCCCTTTGCCTTTTCGATGATCGTGTAAAGACCGGGATTGATGTGGAAGGTGTCGGCGATGACCTCGACCGAAACGTTGTCAGAGGCAAGCGCAGCACCGACAACACCGGGGTTTCTGTGCGCGAGAGCAGACATGGCATTAAAGAGGTGAGTTACGTGGCTGACGCCATCCTTCACCGCACTCATCGCTTCTTCAAATTTCGCATCGGTGTGTCCCATAGAAATCAACACATGGGATTCGGCGGCAAGCTTTTTGATGCACGCGTGATCCTTGTCCATTTCGGGAGCGAGGGTTACCGAGGTGATGATATCCGAATGCTCCATGATGAAATCGGCATCGGGCACCAGGATGTTTTCCTCTGCCTGAGCACCCTTTTTCGAGGGGTTGATAAAGGGGCCCTCGGCGTGAACACCGATGATCTCGGCACCGTCCCAGTGTTTACTTTCCTCTTTGAGCGAACGGACTGTGTTCAGTGCCGCAACGATCTCTTTCTTGGAAACCGTCATCGTGGTGGGAAGGAAAGCCGTGACACCGTTTTGGGCGATACCGTACGCCATTTTTTTGATACCTTCGGGCTTTGCATCGCAGGTATCCTCGCCAAGATAGCCGTGGATATGAATATCAACAAGTCCGGGCGCAACGTAGTTGCCTGCGGCATCAATGACCTCTGCATCAGCGGGAACTTCGTCGGTCACGCCGCAGATCTTTCCCGTGTTTTTGTCGAATGCCAGCGCCTTGCCGCATACGACTGCATCGGGAAGAACGATCTTACCATTGATGATATACGTCAATGCCATAATGTACCTCCTTTTTGATTGCTTTTTTGAGAGCACAGTATAGCAGGATTTTATGAACGATTTGTGAACACCTGGTGCTGTTGCACTAAAGTTGCTGTCAATCAATACAAAAAAAGACGAAGTTTGCACTTCGCCTTTTGTTCATTTCTCTTACAACTCCATACGAAAAAAGACGAAGCCTGCGCTTCGTCTTTGATTTCGTTTTCTCTTTATGCACGGGTAACTTTGCCCGAACGCAGACAACGAGAGCAAACCGCCACCGTGGTGGGGGTACCGTCAACAATAGCCTTTACCTTACGGATGTTGGGCTTCCAAGAACGGTTGGTCTTGCGGTGCGAGTGGGAAACATTCTGACCGAACACAACGCCCTTGCCGCAAACACTGCACTTTGCCATATCTGACACCTCCTGTCGCACCCCGAGGGTGCCCGTCGTTAGAACACGAATTTTTACAACGCAGTATATTATAGCATAGCCGACAGAAAATTGCAAGCCCTTTTTTGAAATTTTTTTAGAAAAAGGAATCAGTTGCTGTTGTTACCACTCTCGAAGTTGCCAAGCGAGTGTTCACCCTCGATGCCGCTGCGCGCCGCATCAAAATTACCAAGCGACATAGCGGTATGCGCGCGGTTGGGCACGGGGGGATCGGGCACCTCGTGCGTGGGGATAAAGGGAGCCAGCGGCTCCTTTTTCTTTTTCTTATCGGGTTCGTTTTTCATATTCATCACCTCAGCTTTAGTTTGCGTGAAACGCCGTTTTTTCATACAGAGGGCTACGGCAAAAAAACGAATGGATTTTGTTTTGATTTCTATTGACTTTCGGTCATCTTTGATTTATAATAAAAAATGTAGAAACGGTGCCGATCTGCACCACATATTTTTTATCAAAAGGAGAATTGTTATGAACAAGCTTTCTGCAGGTTTTTCCCGTGTTGATATTACCCCCATGCGCGGCATTGGCCTTGCCGGATATTTTAAAGTGCGCCTTACCGAAGGCGTTCTGGATAATCTTTACGCCCGCACGCTGGCGCTCGCTTTCGGCGAGAAGCGCGTGCTTTTGATGTCGCTTGACCTTCTGCAGATCCAGACTCCCGTAAACAACTATTACCGCGAGGAGATCGCCAAGGCAACGGGTCTTCCGATCGAGGCGATTTTCATTCACTGCACGCACACCCATACTGCACCTTACGTTGATCCCAAGCGCGGTCTTGATATCGGTGAGGGCGTGGATACGGGCCTTATCGAGGAATATCAGCGCTTTGTTTGCCGCCGCCTGGTGGATGGCGCTTGCGAGGCACTTGAGGATCTCGCTCCCGCAAAGATGGGCTATGGCATCAGCCGCGCATCCAACATTGCTTTCATTCGCCGTTTCCGCATGAAGGACGGCAGTGTTCGCACCAACCCCGGTGTGAACAACCCCGATATCGTGGCTCCCATTGGCGAGCTGGATGAGCGCGTTAGCGTTCTGCGCTTTGACCGCGAGGGCAAGAAGAGCATTACGATGATGAACTATGCCAACCACCCCGACGTTGTTGGCGGCAACCTGATCTCTGCCGACTGGCCCGGTCTTTCCTGCGTGGCACTGGAGCAGGCAATCGACACCACGTATGCCATTTTCTTCAACGGTATGCAGGGTGACGTCAACCACGTAAACGTACATCCCACAAAGGGTTATTTGAACGATCTGTTTATGGACTTTGACGACGTGGCACGCGGCTACGGTCACGCCAAGTATATGGCGCGTGTTATGGCAGGCGCTGTTATGCAGGTTTGGGATAAGGTTGAATACGTCGACGTTGACGATATCAGCTATGTCAACAAGATCGTTAACATCCCTTCGAATATGCCCACCCCCGAAGAGGCTATTGAGGCGCATCGCATCAACGATCTGCACAAGGCAGGCCGCGATGCCGAGCTGCCCTATGAGGGTATGATGCTGACCACCGTTGTTGCCGAGGCAGGCAGAATGGTGCGCCTTGAGCACGGTCCCGAGTTCTTCCCGATGATCTTCAGCGCACTGAAGATCGGCAACATCGCTCTCATCGGCGTACCCGGCGAGCCCTTCAACGGCATCGGTCGTGCGCTGAAGGAAGCAGAGGGCTGGGATATGGTCATTCCTTGCTGCCTTACGAACGGTTCCGAGGGCTACTTCCCGATGGAGGATGCCTATGCTGAGGGCGGCTATGAGGCAAGAAGCTCGAACTTCAAGGCAGGCGTTGCCGAGAAGATCATTGCCGAGGGCAAGGAAATTCTTGCAAGCCTTTGAGGATGACAATGAAACAGTATATTGAAAAGAACAGAGAGGAGCTTTTCTCTCTGTTCCGCTTGCTCTGCCATATCCCCGCCCCCTCGCACCACGAGGAAAAGCGTGCGGCTTTTTGCAAGGAATGGTTGGAAAACGCGGGCGCAAAGGGCGTTTATATCGACGATGCGCTGAACGTGATCTTTCCCCTTGATTGCGAGGGAAGCAATGCGATCACGGTGTTTGTGGCGCATACCGACACGGTTTTCCCTGATACCGAGCCGATGCCCTATACGGACGACGGCGAATACGTGCGCTCGCCCGGTGCGGGTGACGACACGGCAAGCCTTGCCGTAATGCTGATGATGGCAAAATACTATATCGAAAAGGGGATTCATCCCGCGGGCGGTATTTTGTTCGTGGCAAACTCCTGCGAGGAGGGTCTTGGTAACCTGAAGGGGACGCGTCAGCTGTTTGCCGATTGGGGGGGCAGAATCAAGCAGTTCGTATCGCTTGACAGCAATATTGATTGCATTGCCGATCGCTGCGTCGGCTCGCACCGCTACGAGGTAGAGGTGCTGACCGAGGGCGGACACTCGTATCTGGATTTCGGCAAAAAGAACGCCATTGCCGCGCTTGCCGATATCGTGCACGAGATCTATGCCATCGATCTGCCGCACAAGGAGGGCAGCCGCGTGACGCTGAACGTGGGTGAAATTTCGGGCGGCACGTCGGTCAATACGATCGCGCAAAGTGCGAAAATGCTTTGCGAATATCGCTCGGACGACACCGAGCTGATGGCGTTTATGCAAGGCGAATTTACCCGCATTTTTGCCGCCGCCAACACGGACGAGGTAACCGTTAAGGTAACGATGATCGGTGACAGGCCCTGCGCGAAGGACGTTGATCCCGATGCGTTGGAGCGCTTGCGCCGCATCTCATTTGAGGTGGTGAAAAATGCCATCGGTAAGGAGCCCGTTTTTCGTTCCAGCTCGACCGACTGCAACATTCCGCTTTCGCTCGGTATTCCCTCGATTTGCGTGGGCGTTTACGACGGCGGCGGACAGCACACCCGCGAGGAGTGGGTGAGAAAGGATTCGCTTCTTCCCGGACTTGAGGTTGCCATTCGTATGGCAGCAGAACTTACGTAAAAGGAATTTGGATTATGAAATTTGTTGCCGCAGGTGACGCGATTATTCAAAGAAGAATTCAAGAGGATTTTGAGGGGTACACCGAGCTGACTCCGTATATCGAAAGCGCCGATGCACGCTTTTTCAATCTGGAAACCACCCTGAATGAGGAAGGGGAGTGCTTCGCCTCGCAGTTCAGCGGAGGCACGTATCTGCGTACGTCCCCCCGCGTTTTGTGGGATTTGGAAAAATTCGGCTTCAATCTGACCTCGTTCAACAACAATCACGCAATGGACTTTTCCTATGGCGGATTGGAAGCAACGCTCACGGCGCTGGAGGAGACCGAGCTTGTGCACGCAGGCGTGGGCAGAAACCTTGCCGAGGCGGCAGCCCCCCGTTATCTGGATACCAAAAACGGACGTGTAGCGCTGATTGCGGTCAACACCTCGTTTGATCCTTCCATGATGGCGGGCGAGCAGTCCGAGCGCGTACCGGGCAGACCCGGTGTCAATGGCTTACGGATTGAAAGCCATCTGACGGTTACGAAAGAAGAAATGGAATTCGTGCGCACGCTTGCCGCGCGCACGGGCATCAACGTACAAAAAACCATTGAGGCGAAGGAAGGGTATCACGCCCTGCCGAGCGAGAACGAGGCGGAGCTCGGCGCTTTGAAATTCGTTCTTGGTGAGAAGGATGCTTTCGTTTCTACCATCAATCCCGCCGATATCGAACGCGTGAAAAAGGCGATCTATGAGGCGCAGCTGCAAGCAGATTACATTATGGTATCCATCCATTCGCATCAACTCTCGGGCGACGCGAAGGAATGTCCCTCGCAGTTTCTGATTGATTTCGCGCATACCTGTATTGATTGCGGCGCACACGCCGTGGTGGGTCACGGCCCCCACCTTTTGCGCCCCATTGAAGTGTATAAAAATTGCCCGATCTTCTATTCTCTCGGTGATTTTATTTTGCAGCTTTACAACGTGGAGCTGGCGCCCGCTGACTTTTTTGCCAAGCAGGGAATGCCCTCCAACGCAACGGTGCACGAGCTGCTGGCAAAGCGCTCGAAGGATTTCACACGCGGTCTAATGACCGATAAGCGTATGTTTATCAGCGTGCTTCCGATGTGGGAAACGGATGCCGATGGCAAGCTGACAAGTCTGATGCTGCTGCCCATTGAGCTGAAAATGGAAGGACACAAATCCGAGATCGGCTTGCCCCGTGTGGCAAGCCCCGATGCAGTGCTTTCCTACCTTGGCGAGATGTCCGCACCTTACGGTGTGAAGCTGACTGCTATGGATGACGGTCTGATCAAATGCATTTGGTAACAAGAAAGCCCGAGGGGATACCCCCTCGGGCTTTCTTGTTACCGATATTTACATACCCCGTTCCCCCTTTTTTTGTGGTACAATGGAGACACAAAGCAAGAAGGAGGTATTGAGTATTGAAGAAACTGATATGCTTTGCTCTGACTGCATTGTTGTTCCTTACGGCAACGGTCCTCGGCGCTTCGGCGGCGACGACGCACACGGTGAAAAAGGGTGATACCATGTGGAAGATCGCCGTGGCTTACGAGGTAGGACTCTCCGAAATCAAAAGCGCCAATCCCCAGATCGCAAACCCCGATCTGATTTACCCCGGGCAGGTGCTGAATATTCCAAAAAACGACACAACGGTAACAAGTTTTGAGCAAGAAGTGATCCGTTTGGTGAACGTAGAGCGCACCAAACGAGGGCTTTCGGCACTGGAAGCGGATTGGCAGCTCTCACGCGTGGCGCGCTATAAATCGCAGGATATGCACGATAACAAATACTTTTCGCACACCAGCCCCACCTACGGCTCGCCCTTTCAGATGATGAAAAGCTTTGGTATTTCCTACCGCAGTGCGGGCGAAAATATTGCCAGAGGGCAGAGAACCCCCGCCGCCGTAGTGAATGCCTGGATGAATTCCTCGGGGCACCGCGCGAACATACTGAACGCATCCTTTACCCACATTGGTGTCGGCTATGTTGCCGACGGTCATTATTGGACACAGATGTTCATACGAAAATAAGAAAAACCCCGCACGTATGCGGGGTTTTTATTGCTTTTATGCGTTATCGCCATAACGCGATTTGAGCATATGGCGCATCAATTTTACGCCAAAGGCAGCGGTTTCATACTCAAAGCCATTGCCGAAGTGGTGGAGCTGCAATTCCATATTATAGGTGCCGCTGTATCCCACCTCGTCCAGCGCATCAAACACGTCGTTCCAATCAATCGTGCCTGTCATGGGCAGCTTGTGCTGGTCGGTGATACCGTCGTTATCGTGCAGATGCAGAACCGAAAGGTTCTTGCCGAAGCGGCGGATCAGATCACCTGCCGTGGGATTGCCAAAGCGGATTGCCTTGTTGGTGTGGCCCGTATCCATGCAGTAGCTCATATATTTTGCGTTGTCGCCAACGGCGCATACGCGCTCAAAGGAGCTGATCAGCTCATCGGCGTTGCCGAAGAAATCACAGCAACCGCAGCCGGGGGCATCTCCGAAGGTTTCGGAAGCAAGCTTTACGCCGTATTGCTTGGCAAAGGGCAGCATACGGGTGAACATGTCGAAGTTGAGATCGTGCATCAATTTGGGATCGGCATCCTTGCCCATAAAAATGGTGGTGACGCTGTGTATCACAACCACGGGTGTACCAAGAACGCTTGCTGCAAGGCAATCGCGGCGCGCGTTTTCAATCAGGGCATCGTCCTCGGCGGGATCGTTTTTAAAGCCGGGCAGTCTGCCGTGGGTCTGTCCGATCTCGATACCAAGCTCGTCGGCGCGGTGGCGGATCTTGGTGAAATATTCTACGATCTCATCGTCGCTTTTTGCGAAGATCGAATTGGGATTGCGATAATCCCAACGTGAGCCACAGGTGTCAAAATCAATGGCATCCAGCCCTAATTCCTTGGCAACATCCAGCATTTGAAGGTCGCCATATTTGTTTTGAAATGTGCCGGTGGAGAGGCTGATCTTACGCTTCATAGGAGATACACCTTCTTTCCTTTGTTTAGTTATATTATACCTTGCCGAGGAAGAAAAGTAAAGTCAATAGTTGTATTTTTGATGGAATTGTCGGAAAAGAATTGCAATATTTTTTTGTACAAAACGTGAAGAATCCTGTACGCCTTTCGCGAAAAATGGGTTTATAATGGAGATGACGGTCAGCAAATGGATCGGCAAAAAGGAGATTGTAAATGGAAACGCGTAAAAAAGGCGAGCTACAGACCTCGCTGCTGATTGCAACCATTGCCTTGTTTTCCTATTCGGCATCCTATTTCGCGCGCGGCGTTCTTGGCGTGGTGAAGGTGGATATCGAGGAGGCGGGTGTTTTCACAGGCCCTCAGATCGGTCTTATCATTTCGGTTGCCATGTTTGTGTATGCCATTGCACAGCTGGTGACGGGCGTGATCGGCGATTTTATCCAATCAAAATACATGATCAGCGGCGGGCTTCTGTTATCGGGTCTTTTCACGCTGGTCATTCCCAACTCAACCAATTTCTGGGTCGTTACCGTGGCGTATGCGCTCTCGAACGTGTTTTTGTCACCCATCTTTGGCTCGGTGACCAAAACCATTGCCGAAAACGTCGTGCCGCGTCATGCCTCGCGCGTGGCATTACCTGTATCCTTTGCTACTGTGTTTGGCGCACCTCTGGCGGGCGCGATTGCCATGATCTGCAAATGGAACGCCGTTTTTGTGGTATCAGGTGTGGCAATGGTCACGTTGGGCGTGCTTTGCTTCGTGCTGTTTACCGTGTGCGAAAAGAAGGGCTGGATCACCTACCGCGCACGCGAAAAACAGGAAACGAAGAAGAAAAGTCCGCTTGACGTTCGCTTTTTGATGAAGCATTCCTTCCTGCAGTTCCTTGTGGTGGCGCTGCTGGTCGGTGTGAATAATTCCATCGCGCAGCTGCTGACCAGCTATTATAAAGAGTTTCTCGGCTTTACCGCTGAGGGCGCAAAGGGCATTTATACCGTAACGGGCTTTATTCGCTCGGCGGCACCCTTCTTCTTTAATCTGTTCCTTTACGAGGTGGTCTTCAAGCGGGATGCCAAGAAGACGTTGCTGTGTATCTTCACGGTTGCCACACTTGGCTTTGGCGCAAGCCTTCTGTTCCCCCATCAAGCGTGGGTCAACGTGATCTTAATCACGGTGGCAAACCTTGCTTGCGGCGGCTACGGCGCGATTCTGTTCAGTGTGTATTGCCCAAGTCTGAAGAAGGCGGGCGCGGTCTCCAGCGTTTCAAGCCTGATCAACTGCACCAACTACGTCATGGCGGCGGTTGCCACCGCCGTGATCACAAGCGTGGTCGGCACGGTGGGCTGGGATAAGATCGTGATGGTATGGACACTCTTGATGGTCATCGGCTTTGCCGTGACACTGACGATCAAATCAGGTGAATTTGAAGGAGAGGAAGCAGCTCCCGTTGATGGGGAAGTAACCGAATAAACACAAAAACCCGATCGCTGATGCGATCGGGTTTTTGTTTGCTTATTTCGAAAGCAGAGCAAGCAGGGTGGTGTCGCCAAAAGCCTTCTTCCAATCCGCCTCGAAGCCTGCGATCGAGGTATCGGTGGTGGTGTGGGAGATCAGCTTGTGCATGACGTCCGAGCCAACGGTTGCCGAATGGCAGCCGACGACAGCAACGTCAAGCACCTCTTTGGCGGTCTTGAAGCTTGCGGCAAGAATCTGGGTGTTGGTGCCCGAGGTTGCAAAGATCTCAGCGATCTCAGCAACGGTGCCGACGCCGTCAGCGCAGATGTTCTCAAGACGGCTGACGTAGGGTGCAACGTAAGCAGCGCCTGCATTAGAAGCAAGCATTGCCTGTGCGGCGGTCAGCACGGCGGTAACCGTGATGCCGTAGCCCTCTTCGGTCAGAGTCTTGGTTGCACGCAGACCCACGGGGGTTGCGGGAATCTTGACAAAGGTGTTCTTGCCAAGGAACTTGACGATAGCCTTTGCTTCAGCCACGATCTTCTCGTACTCGGTTTCGGTAACCTGTACGTGAAGCTCCTTATCCTCGCCGATGATGGCGCGGATCTCCTTCAGGAGTGCCAGCACGTCGCCACCCTCTTTGGAGAGGATGGTGGGGTTGGTGGTAACGCCCTCGATGGGGAAGTGGGTGTTGAAGTAACGGATATCGGCAAGGTTTGCAGTATCAAGAATAATTCTCATACGCGGCCACCAATCAGCGCATCAGCTGCAGATCGTAGTGAATGTCGTATGCCTTTTCCTCGTCGGTGAACTTGTGACGGGTGTTGACAACTTCGCCGTTGTTGTACTTTCTGTCGCCTACATCCTCAGCGGTACCGATAACGGTAACGTTTACCTGACGGCGGCGTGCAAGCACGTGGTCCCAGTCGATGAAGTAGATGTGAGCAAATCTGCCGCCGTCTACCTCGCCGTCCTTAATGGTCAGGGTTTCGCTTCTGCCGAAGAATACCGAACGAAGGTGACCGTCGGTGTTCATCGAAGAGAAGTCGCCGGGCTCGTCAACCCATCTGCCGTACTGAGCGTGGATCGGGCCGGGATGACGGTACTGATGCTCCTCAGCGAAGTCGGGGATCATCTTTCTCATGATGTCAAGCAGGTCATGCTGCAGGAACTCAAGGTCGAACGAATCGATATCGTGCGAGCACTCCTGAACCATAACAGAGCAGGTGGTGTGGTGCGAAACGACAGCGCAGGTGCCGTTCTTAATGCCGGAAGCGGCAACGATCTCCTTGACCTCTTTCGAGATGTCGTGGAAGGTGGGGATCCAGCCTCTAGACTGGAGCTCGATCTCTTTCTGGAATACTTTCAGTTCCATAGTTGTTGTTCTCCTTTTTTTAATAAAATTTTTTGATTACTTATTATTAAGACGCTTGCCGACCGCGCCACCGGGGTGGACGACAGCAAACTTCTCGTTCTGGTAGTTGGTGCGCTCGATCAGCGCGGATTGCAGAGCATCAAAGATGGTGCAGGTGACAGCAAAGCTGGTGGTGCCCTGGCAGTTGTACTTGTCGCACTCGCGCGTGACCTTCATTGCCAGCACGATATCGGACATCTCAGCCAAGGGGGAGGCAAGGTTTTCGGTAACACCGATGATGGTAGCACCCTTCTGCTTGCAGATGTTCACGATCGGGATCAGTTCGTCGGTTTTACCGCCACGCGAAGCCCACAAGAGAACGTCGCCCTTTTGGATGTAGCCCATGGCACCGTGTACGGCCTCAGCAGGGGAGATGAAGCGAGCGGGGCGCTCGATGCAGCACATCAGATGTGCAAAGTGCTGGCAGGCAATGCCCGAATGTCCGCAGCCTGCGGCGCCGATGCGCTCGGCGGTAGCAAGAGCCTCAACAGCCTTCAGCAGCTGCTCGCTGTCAAGCACCTTGGCGCTTTCGGTGATCGAATCGGATTCGATCGCAAAGGAGTTGTAAGCGGCGTTTAAGATCTGATCTCTCATTTGCCGTTAACCTCGTCCCATACCTTGCGAAGGGTGTACAGCATTTCCTCAGCAGCAGCCTCGGGATCGGCAGCCTTCATGACGCCGCTGGTGCAGCCGGTTGCCTGTGCGCCTGCGCGGATGACGTTTGCTACGTCCTCGGGACCCGAGATGCCTGCGCCCTGCAGTACCATAATGTCGGGGTTGATCGCACGAACGGCGGCGATGGTATCACGCACGTAGCCCATATCGCTGGCAACGCCCGTGCCAATGAGGTCGGTGGGCTCAGCAACGATCAGGTTGGGAGCAAGCATGGCGATCTGACGGATCTCCTCAACGGTATCGGCGCAAACGATGGTGGCAAGTCCTACCTCGTCAGCGCGAGCAATGGTTGCCTTTACCTTATCAAGGGTCAGCTTCTTCTCGGCGTGGTTCAGCATAACGCCAACGGCGCCTGCTTCCTTGATCGATTCGGGCAGAACCGAGCCAAGGCCGCGACCGGGAGTAAGAGCATCCATATGCTGTGCATAGACGTGGATGCGTTCGGTGTTCTCAGCAAGCAGACGGATGTCG
The DNA here is from genome assembly GCA_045119135.1 of Eubacteriales bacterium. Classification (GTDB taxonomy): domain Bacteria; phylum Bacillota; class Clostridia; order Oscillospirales; family CAG-272; genus Firm-07. The sequence continues at coordinate 19,239 of JBGVCY010000110.1, forward strand.
GCGTACTGGGGAGTGATGATAACATCGAGATCGTACTTTGCGGCGACCTTGTCAACGGCTTTAGCGAGCTTGAGCATACGCTCGCCCCACATAAAGCACTTGGGGCCGATTTCAAAATACGGTGCTCTGATTTTGTAACCTTTCAGCATGGTTGTTTTCTCCTATCTATGTATTTTAAATTCAATACAGCTTGTTATCCAGCGCGCAGTAGCGCTCGTAAGCGGTGGTGTAATCCACACCCGTGGGGGCATAGCACTTGTCGGTGCCGACCACGGCATCTGCTGCAGCGGCGATATCGGTGAAGTCGCCAATGCCAACTGCCGCCGCCAGCGCTGTGCCAAGGCAGGCAGTCTCCCCCTCGGAAAGGGTTTTCAAAGTCTTGCCTGTCACCTCTGCTTTGATGCCTGCCCACAACGGGCTTGCGGCACCGCCGCCTGTGATGCGGATCTCAGCAGCGTCGGTATTGGCAAAATCAAGATTTTGCTTCAGATTGAATGCGATCGCTTCCATAATAGCGCGCGCAAAGTGTCCGCGGGTGTGCGACAGCTCGATGCCTGCAAATACGGCGCGTGCGTTGGGATCGTATTTGGGGGTGTATGCACCGCAGAAATAGGGCAGCATGGTAAGACCGTCACAGCCGGGTGCAATATCCTTTGCCAGCATGTCCAGCTCCTTGAAGGAATAGCTTTCGGCAAACTGGTTTTTGAACCATTTCAGTGCCATGCCCGCCGTGGAAGAGCAGAGGATACGGCAGTATTTACCCTTGATGGCGTGTGCGTGGCAGGGAACGATGCTGGCGGGATCGTAAGCGGGGATATGATCGGTCATAATGCAGATCGCCATGATCGTACCCGTCATTTCGCTGATCTTGTTTTCGTCGGTCACGCCTGCACCGATGGTGCCTGCGATCTGATCGAGCATGCCCGAAACCACGGTGATTCCTCGGTAGGTTCCCACGGGAACGGCAGAGTCAACAATCCGGGGAAGCTGTTTTTCGCTTACTCCGATGAAATCAAGCATTTCACGCCACCAGCAGTTGCCCGTGATGTCGAAATAAAGGCTGGAGGATTGAATGGTCGGCTCGGTGACGAACTCGCCCGAAAGATGATAGAGGATCCAATCCTCAAGCAAAAAGATCTTCTCGGTCTTTTCAAAAATGTCGGGGCGGTTACGGCGCATCCACAAGAGCTTCGAGGCAGGCCATGCCGCCGCGATCTCGGATTGACCCGTGACGTCGTAAACCAGCTTGTTGCCGAATCTTTGCTTGATCTCCTCTGCCTCGGCAGTAGCGCGGTTGTCAAGCCATACAATGGCGGGACAAAGCGGTGCGCCTGCGGCATCGGTGAAGATCAGCGTTTCGCCTTGTGTGTCGATCGAGAGAGCATCGATCCTGCCGCATTCTGCGGTCAGGGCATCGATTACCTCGCGGCACATGGTGACATAACGCATCGCATCAAATTCAATAAATCCGGTTACGGGATCGGTATCCAACGTGTAATCCACCGTGCGAAGCGCCAGACGCTTGCCTTCTTTATTAAAGACAGCGGCCTTCAGTGACGTGGTGCCAATGTCGATACCAAGATATTTTCTTTCGTTCAAAAGCGCATCCTCACTTTCAGCAGATTTCGTTCGTAACCTTTCGAATTGGTTTCGTTTGGGTTTGGATTCATTTCTTTTATTGTACCACAGATGCCGCAAAATGTCAATAGCTTCCACGCAATTTTCTCGCGCGCAAGTTACAAAAAATACGTGTGCGTACGCGTGTACGAGCGCTCGCGCGCGGCACGGAAAAGAAAATTTGCTTTTTTTAATAAAATATGGTACAATGAAATGAAAGTAAAATGAAAGGCAGAAGGATATGCAGATCAGTGCAGAAGAGCGTCGTGAACAGATCGTTGCCACTGTCCGTGCGAACGGCAAGGTGCGTGTGGCGGAATTGAGCGAGCAATACGGAGTTTCCGAGGTTTCGATTCGAAAGGACCTTGAGGTACTGGAGCTTGGCGGGCAGCTGGCTCGCGTGCACGGCGGAGCCGTGGCGCTGGATAAAATTTACGTTAATATGGACCTCAATGATCGCTTCCGTACCAACGCCGATGCCAAGCGCGCGCTGGCAGAGAAGGTGGCGGAGCTGATCGAGGATAACGATACGATTATGATGAACGCAGGCACCACGCTTGCCTACGTGCTTCGCGCCCTGAAGGGAAAAAAGAACATTCATATCGTCACCAATTCGATTCAGAACGCCAATGAGGTGGCGATTTATTCGTCCTTCCATGTCATACTGCTTGGCGGCGAGCTGGATTCCAAATATCAGTTCACCTACGGTCAGGATGCCGAGCGTCAGCTTGAAAACTACCATGCCACCAAGTGCATCCTGTCGGTCGACGGTATCAGTGCCGGTACGGGTCTGACCCTGTATTACGCCAACGAAGCGGCGCTGGCGCGCAAAATGATCGAATGCTCTGCCGAGGTGATCGTCGCTGCCGATGCCACCAAGGTGGGCAGAAATGCCTTTGCCCGCATCACCGATGCGAAAAGCGCGGGCGTGCTGGTAACGGGCGGTGAGGCAGACTCTGCCGAGCTTGCGGCGCTTGCCGACCTTGGCATTCGCATTATCGAGTCGTAAGAAATTTAATTTTATACAAAACGCGTACTATTTTGTACGCAGAAAGGGCAAAAAAAGTATATAATATACCTAAAGGTATGATTTTATACAACGTCGGTGAAGCTATGTCACAGGATTTTGAACAGGCGAAAATACAAAAGCCGCTTGAGATCACGTCGATCACGTCGATCCATTATTTTGAATTTGATGACGGCTTCGAGGACGAGCCCGAGGCGCACGAGCCCTGGGAGCTGGTATACGTAGACCGCGGTATGTGCGGCGTTGTCGCCGATGGCAAAGAGATATTGCTTCGTCAGGGCGAGATGTATTTTCACAAGCCTCACGAAACGCACATGCTGAAGACCGTGAAGGGAAGCGCGCCCAACATTTTTATCGTTACCTTTACCACAGATTCCCCCGCGATGCACTATTTCGAAGGGCGTCAGCTGACCGCCTCACTGTCGACGAAGCAGCACATCTCCGCAATATTGCACGAGGCGACCGATACCTTCGAGCTGCCCTTTAACAATCCCAAAATGCAGCTGCTGCGCCGCAAGACCGACGATCCCCTGTGGGGCGGCGAGCAAACGGTGCTGATCCGCCTTGAGCTGATGCTCATCGAGATCATCCGCAACAATCACTATTACGTGGCAAAGCCCAAGATGTTCTTTCCCAAAGAGATCATCACCGATGAATTTGCCCTTAAGGTGATCGCCTTTATGGAGGAACGCCTTTACGGCAAGTTTACCATGGATGAGCTGTCGCACGAGCTGTCGTTTGGAAAGACCTATATTTCCAAATATTTTCTGAAGATGTCGGGCTATTCGATCATCGATTACTTCAACATGATGAAGATTCACGAGGCGAAGCGCCTGATCCGCGAATCGGGACACAACTTCTATGAGATATCCGAGATGCTGATGTTCTCGAATTCGCACTACTTCTCAACCATTTTCCGCAAGCACACGGGAATGACCCCCACACAGTACAAAAAATCCTGCAAAATAAATTGAAAGGGTTACATATGAAAAAGGCACTCATCAACACCAACATTGTGATGCCCGATCATATCATCCGCAACGCCACCATCATTTTAGAGGACGGCAAGATTGCGGATTTCGGGCGCAAGCTGTCGATTGACGGCATTGACGAGGTGATCGATCTCGGCGGTGCTTACACCGGTCCCGGTCTGATCGACATTCACACCCACGCCGACGGCGAGGTCTTCTTTACCGAGGATCCTTATCGGGCGGCTGACACGCTTCTGCACCACGGCGTGACCGACGTGATGCCCGCGCTTTACTTCAATATGACCGCCGACCAGCTGGTCGCGCAGATCGGCACCATCCGTGCCGCTATGGAGTCGGGCAAGGCAAAGAACATCATCGGTCTTTATATGGAAGCGCCTTACCTGAACCCCAAGTTCGGCTGTAACCGCGAAAGCAACCCTTGGCGCGATCCCGTTTCGCGCGATCGCTACGCAAAGGTGGTTGATGCTGCTTACGATATCGCCAAGGTTTGGTGCGTAGCACCCGAGCGTGAGAATATTGAGGAGTTCGTGCAGTACGTAAAAGAGAAGAATCCCCATGCGATCTTTTCGGTGGCGCACAGCGAAGCAGAGCCCCGCGATATTGAAAAGCTGATGCCTTACGGTCTGAAGTGTGCAACCCACCACACCAACGCAACGGGTACCCTGCAAAGATATCCCGAGTGCCGCAGTGCCTGTGTGGATGAGACTGCACTTTACAATCATGAAATCTATACCGAGCTGATCTGCGACAAGGTCGGCATTCACGTTGACCCCTATATGCTGCGCCTGATCAAAAAGATCAAGGGCGACGATCGCATTATCCTGATTGCCGATGCCTTTGTCGAGCACGGTCCCATTCCCGCTGATGACCTTTATGAGGGTGCGGACGATATCAACTTCGACTTCGCGGGTGAGATCGCAGGCAGTAAGATGATCCTTGACGGCCCCTGCCGCAATATGATGACCCACACGGGCGCATCGCTTTGCCAGGTGTTCAAATACGCATCCACCAACCCCGCAACCATGCTTGGTCTTACCGACCGCGGCAGAATTGCAAAGGGAAATGTCGCCAACCTGCTGGTTGTTGATGCCGAATTCAACGTACAGCACGTATTCCTTGGCGGCGACCAGATTCAGTAAACCAAAAATAAACATAAAGGAGAGAAAAGAAATGAGCTTCATTACCGATCCCGCAACCAAGTTTGACTTTACTCCTGCCGATTTTGTTCCGTTTAAGGACAAAAAGGTTTGCGACTACGTTCGCAGCCTGAGCGGCAAGGACCTTGAAAAGCGCGAGCCCTGGTGGCACCCCGAATTCGAGGTAAAGGTTATGATGAACCCCCATCCTGTTCTGATCTCGACCCTCTTCACCCGTCTGAAAGAGGCTTCCGAGGCAGGCAGAACCTTCACCATGATTCTTGGTAACCCCGAGCCCGACACCTACATTCCCTTGGCTCAGCTGATCAACTACTTCAAGGTTGACTGCTCCAAGGTTCACCTCTTTGCTGAGGATGAATGGGCTGACCAGGATGGCAACATCGCTCCCATCACCTACGAGGCAGGCTTTGCTCACTCGATGATCAAGTATCTCTACTACCAGATCGACGAGAAGCTGCGTATGCCTATGGAGAACGTCCATTTCCCCACCAACGCCAACATTAAGGATTACTCGAAGATCATCAACGATATCTCCGAGGGTGGCGCTGACATTGCTTCCACCTCTCCCGGTTGGGCAGGTCACATGGCATTCGTCGATCCCATTCCCGAGTTCATCGGTAGCGGCGACATTGAGGAATGGCTCAACCAGCCCGCACAGATCGTTACCCTGCACCCCATGACCATTATGCAGAACTCGTTGAACGGCACCTTTGGCCAGTCGGGCGATATTGCAAACGTTCCCCCCAAGGCAGCTACCATCGGTCCTCTCGATGTTATGCGTGCTAAGGAGCGTATCGAGGTTCATGCACTTGCAACCTGCGGTACCTTCTCGTCCTGGCAGAGAATGACCTCGCGTCTGTGCACACACGGTCCTATCACTCCTTACCTGCCCAGCTCGATGCTGCAGACCAAGAAGACTCAGGTCTACATCAGCGAAGAGCTTGCTGCACCCTTCCAGTGCTGGGAGAAGGTCGGCTACTAATATCCTTGAAACGGCGCAGGTTCCTGCGCCGTTTTTTGGCATAAAGCGGCTGATTTTGCAGATACTTTACTTGGAAAGAAGGGAGAACAAAAATGGCACAAAATAACAATATCCCCGCCAACGGTGCGGAAAACATCGATACCACGGCACTGTTTCGCATCGGCTACGGTCTTTATGTAATCACCGCGCGTGCGGATGACCGCGACAACGGAACAGTGGTCAATGCTGTGATGCAGGTCACAAATACGCCCAACCGTGTGGCTGTTTGTGTGAACAAAGCATCCTATTCGCACGATCTGATCGTGCAAAGCGGCGTGATGAATCTGAATTGCCTTTCCAAAAGCGCGCCCTTTTCGCTGTTTCAGCGCTTCGGCTTTCAAAGCGGCAGAGAAGTGGATAAATTCGCCGATCTCACCCCGTTCCGCGCCCAAAACGGTGTAGCGATCCTGCCTCGGCACATCAATGCGTATATTTCGCTTGCGGTCGAGCAGTATATCGATCTTGACACACACGGTATGTTTATCTGCACCATTACCGAGGCAAAGGTGGTTTCTGACGAAGAAAGCGTAACCTACGATTATTACCAAAAAAACATTAAGCCCCGTCCTGCCGAAAAGCCGGTAAAGGGCTACGTCTGCCGCGTTTGCGGCTGGGTGTACGAGGGCGATCCGTTGCCCGAGGATATCGAATGTCCGATCTGCCACCACGGGGCATCGGATTTCGAGCCGATCAGATAACAGTAACCAAACAAAAAAGAAGGGGAGCGTTCCTCTTCTTTTTTTCTTGACAAGTAATAGAAAAGATAGTAAAATAAAATTATCTTATAAGTGAGGTGCCTGTTTTATGGTAAAAACCATTCTGATCGAGCTGTCTGCGGGCTTTGTTGCCGCGCATACGGGCGATACGATCGCGCCGATCGAAAATTTAAAATGCAAGCTACGCAAGCTCTACACCAAGGGGCTTACTTTTTCTGACGAAACCGCCGCTTCGGTCAAAGTTGAGGTGGATACGGGTGTTCGCCTTGTCGCTGTGGTCATGCGTACCGTCCGCAAGCTGTTTTCCGAGGCTTATGGCGAGGAAGCGGCAGAGAAGGATCTTTCGGTGTCGGTTCTTGCCGATGCTACCCCGACCCTGTCGGCAGAGGATACCCCCAGACCCCTTAACAAAAACAACGAGGAGGCAACGGGTGAGGAGAGCGCAAGCCCTGAAAACAGAGATCTGAAGGAATGTATGGCGCACGTGGATCAGCTGATCGGCGCCGAGGATTTCAAAGCGCTTGCCGACGAGCTGATCTGCATTGCTCCCCAGATTCTGCGGAATAAGACCTATGAATCGCTGACGGGTCAGACCTATCTGTTTTCCATTAACGAGGGGTATGGCTGCTCCACCTGTGTGACCCTGCTTGGCGGTCTTTTGCATGCACTGCATCTGCGCAATTTCAATCCCAACCGCCCCGTGTTTGAGGTGAAGCTTGCTCCGCCCAAGGGGGATAGCGAGGAGCCCTTTGAAGAGGTATTTAAGCATCTGACGGGTAAAGAAAACGCGGTCCGTCTGCTTTGTATCGATATCAGCGAATGGCTGAATGAGATTGATTCTCGCCCCTTTAAAAACTTTTTGTTTTCACTGTCGCGCACCCTTGCCGATCATGTGATCGTTTTCCGTATCCCGTTCGTGGAAAAGGACGTGCTGGAAAAGGTCAAGCATTCGCTGGGCGATCTGATGTCGGTGCGTGACGTTTCCTTCCCGCCCCTTACCAAGCAGGAGATCCGTCTTTCTGCCGAAAAGGCGCTGGAAAAATATCACTTTACCATGACCGACGATGCATGGGATTGCTTCCATAACCGCATCACCGAGGAAAAGAGCGACGGTAAATTTTACGGTTTGAACACCATCCAGAAGGTGGTGCGCGAGCTGATCTATCACAAGCAGCTACATAACGCAAAAGGCGGCAAGGATAATGATCTTTGCATTACGAAAGAGGATGCACTTGCCATTTGCCCCGGTATGGATGCCAACGCCGAAAGCGGTATGGAAATGCTGTCGCGCCTTGTTGGCGGCGATGCTATCCGCGCCCGCGTAGAGGAGATTTTGTCGCAGATTGAGCTGGCACGTGTTTCCAATACGCTGACCGCACCCTGCATCCATATGCGCTTTGTCGGCAACCCCGGTACGGGTAAGACCACGGTGGCGCGCATTATCGGCAAGATCCTCAAGGAGCGCGGCGTGCTGCGCGTTGGCAATTTCTATGAATATGCAGGCCGCGATTTCTGTGGCCGTTACATCGGTGAAACTGCGCCCAAAACGGCTAGTATGTGTCGCGATGCCTATGGTTCGGTGCTGTTTATCGATGAGGCGTATTCGCTCTACCGCGGCGACGGCAACGACCGTGACTTTGGCAGGGAAGCGCTGGAGACCCTGATCGCGGAAATGGAAAATCACCGCAACGATCTGGTGGTCATTATGGCGGGTTATACCGACGACATGGAGCAGCTGATGAAGGGCAACGCAGGTCTTGCCAGCCGTATGCCTTATGTGATCGAGTTCCCGAACTTTAACCGTGACGAGC
>JBGVCY010000111.1:0-2424 GCA_045119135.1 Eubacteriales bacterium
GATGGTGTGTGCGATTATGCCGTTATTCCTCGGTAAGATGCTCTTCTACGGCTTCTGCCGCCGCTTCGGCAACGGCATCCACGACGTCGTCGATTTCTTCGTCATCCAGCGCGGCATCGGATCTTTTCTTTTTCTTCTTAAAAAGGCCCTTGACCTTGGCAAAAATATCGGGTGCCTTTTCAAGCAGCTCTGCAATGCGTTCAACGGTGTCGGGGGCGCCTGCACCGCCCAGCGGGATCAGCTCAACGTCGCCCTCGGCGTGAATGGCAAGGAAGCAAACGGGCTGAACGGTAAGTCCCGTTCCGCCGCCACCGCCAAAGTTCTTTTTCGCGGCAGGGTCCTTGGCGCTGAAATCAACGCCGCCCGAGGCATATCCGACCGATACCTTCGAAATCGGGATGATGGTGGTGCCTGCGGGGGTTTCGATCGGGGTGCCGACCACGGTGTTGGCATCTACCATTGCGCGGATGCTTTCAAGCGAGGTGCGGATCATTTCCTGCAGTTTGTTTTCTTCAGCCATGAGAGTATTCCTTTCTTGTTTGATCGATCACTTTATTTTTTGTTTTCGTGCGGATTTCTGCGCCGCCTTGGCGCGCAGATAAGAGAATGCTGCCGCAAAGAGGATGGCAAGTGCGCCCCGAACGCTGATTGAAAATACCAACTTGACGTCGGCGGACGGCTTTTCGGAAAGGTAATCGGCAAATACCGCTACCTGAGGTTGCTTTGCGCGCAGGCTGGTTGCACGGTCAAGGAGCGCCAGCAGTGAGGCAAGCACGCCCGACACTGCACCGTACAGAATGGCGGTCGAGGCGGCATCGCCCGTGGCAACACGGATATGAAGCCGTGCCATCTTCAGCTTTAAATGCTTATGTGTCTTACGCAAAAGGGTTGCCGCCAGCGCGCGCACCAATACAAGCTTTTCGGCAAGTGTCATTTTTTCTTGTGGGCGATCGGTGGTGGCAAGGTGCTTTTCGGTTGCCTTTTTCGCTTTTTTTGCCGCCTTTTTTGCTTGCTTCTTGGCTTGCTTTTTTGCCTTACGTGCCGCAATTTTTGCCGCACGCTTGGGGGAATATTGGCGCCATTTCACCTTTTTCTGCTTGCGCGGAAACAGGCGGATGCGAAAGCAAAGGATCGAAAGCGTCAGCGAAACCTTGTCACGAAGCGTGATGGTAAGGCGGATGCGCAGCAAAAGAAGCAACGCAAAAAACAGCAATATCGCGCCGATCACAATCAGCGGTGTTGGCATAGCGTTCCTCCTTTCGCGACTTTTTTGGGGATTAGCCCTCTTCAGCGGGGGCATCTGCCTCTCCGCCCTCATTGGTATCGGCGGCAACAGCAATTGAAAGCTGCTCGCCGGGGGCGTTCGGGGGCAGAATGGTTTCGGTTTGGGGCAGGTCCTCCAGCGAGGAAAGGCCGAATACGCGCAGGAATTTATCGGTCGTGCCGTAAAGCAGGGGACGACCGGGCGCATCCAATCTGCCCTTGGATATGATCAGCTCCTTGTCAATCAGCGAGTTAACGGCATAGTTGCTGTCAACGCCGCGCACTGCATCGACAAAGGCGCGGGTAACGGGCTGATTGTAGGCGACGATGGCAAGCACCTCCATCGAGGATGCCGACAGGTTGCCGCCGCGGCGGATGGAAAGTGCCTCGCGGATGTAGGCGCCGTATTGCTCTTTGGTAGCAAATTGGCAGGCGTCGGGGAAGCGCAGCATCATAATACCGCGCTTGTCATCCTCGTAGGATTTGGCAATGCGTTCAACCAATCGCTTGACCTCGCGCACGCCAAGACCTGTGACCTCGGCAAGCTTCTGATAGGGCACGGGATAGCCTGCGGCAAAAACCACGGCTTCGATACATGCCTCAATATTTTTAATCGGTTGCAGGGTATCTTCCAGTTCCATTGACAATCTCCTTTACTGTTTGGCGGTTGCTTTTTCCTCGGTTGCCGAGGAAAAGTCTGCATCAAGATCGATCTGCTCGTCGGGCGCATCGGGGTTGATGAAGAAGCGGGTCGCTTCGCCGTGCACCGAATCCTCGGCCTCTTCGCTTTCCTCGATCAGGATTTTGCGCACCTTGATCAGCTCCAGCACACCCATAAACGAAGCGATCATGTCGGCAAGCGAGGGGGCATCCTCCAACAGCTCGCGCAGGGTTGCGGTGCCAAAGGTGCCAAGCGTTTGAAGGATCAGCACGATCTTGCCCTCGACGGGCACGATGGGCTTGCTGACCATGGGGGTAAAGGCGGTCTTGGCGGTTTCCATCGAATCGCGATAGGAATTGATGCGGCGCACCGCGGCGAGAAGATCTGTTACCTGCTGATCGGCAACAAAGGTCTTGTCGGGCGAGATCTCATCGGTGTCCTTGACAAAGCGGTTGCTGAAGTACGCGTAAAGTGGGTGCAGCTTGGGAGCCGCTACCTTG
>JBGVCY010000112.1:0-12955 GCA_045119135.1 Eubacteriales bacterium
GTGCCGTTGCATAAGACCGATTTTCACTTGGACGAGCTGTATCCGATCCTTTCCGAGGTGATTGCCAGCGGTGGGGAATTCCGCCTGTATCCGCGCGGCACAAGTATGATGCCACTGTTGCGTGAAGGGCGCGATTCGGTGGCGCTTGTGGCGCCCGATCGCATCAAGCGCGGCGACATTCTGCTTTACCGCCGCCCCGATGGACATTTCGTGATACACCGCTTGTTGCGCGTGGAAAAGGATATGACCCTGACCTTTTGCGGCGACAACCAAAGCCGCCTTGAAAAGGGCGTTTCGCCCGATGCGGTGATCGCCCGTGTGGCGTATTTCTGGCGTGACGACAAGCGCATTTCGCCCGATTCGCTTCGCTACCGCACCTATCGCTTTGCTACCGTTACACCGCCTGTGCGTGCTCTGCGTGTCTGGCGAAAATTGTATTAAAAAAGAACACCCGCGCCGTGGCGCGGGTGTTCTTTTCGTTCAGGTTTGCTCGGTTTCTTCGTGATCGTGAAAGCTCTCGGAAATCATAAAGATCGTAAAGTATGCAACGCTGACAACCATCAGTCCTGCCAGCACCCACGCCAGAGCGCGTACCCAAAGTTTATTTTTCTTGCTTTTGTTTTCCATTGTGTTTTACCTCTCAAAATTTATCGTCAAGTGAAAGCTGCATTTTATCCTCAAGCGGAACACCCGTGGCAGGGAGCTTGTATTTGCGATAGCCCTTGGCATCGCCGCTGATAGCCGAGAAATCGGTGGTTGCCGCAACAACTGCCTTTTCGCGGCGCGAAAGATTCATCAGCGTCACACCGCCCGAGGAACGGGTAGTCATTACGGGGATCAGCGAGGTCTTAAAGACGATTGCGCGCTCACCGTCCGACAGTAGCATAATTTCAAAGGGATCCTTTTCGATCTCATAGAAGATACCTACAATGGGGGAAGCCGAGGAATAAGCGCCCTTCAGCTTGGCGCGGTTGCCCTTGGTCTCGTAGGCGGTTACAGGCACGCGCACACCCTTGCCGTTGGCAAAGATGAATACCAAATTTTCGCCCTCTTTGTATTCATTTTGCACGCGCATATAGATGGGATGCTCGTCCTTTTCCATATTCAGCTTGGCATTGAGGAAGTCGCCCATAGCCGATGCCTTGGTGGTATCAAATCCGTCCACCGCCACGCGATAGACCTGTGCGTGGTCGGTAAAGATCAGCAGCTGATCCTTATTTTCGGCATCAAATATCTGCAGGATATCGTCGCCTTCCTTCAGCTTCTGCTCATCATTGCCGCGTAGCGATTGGAAGGTGATCTTTTTAAAGTAGCCCTCGCGGGTCAGTACTAAGCGAACAGGGTAGTTCTGTACCTCTTCCACCACCTCTTCCTCGGTGATGTCGTGGGCAAACAGGAGCTGGGATTGACGGGGCTTGCCGTATTTTTTCTTGATCTCGGCAAGTTGTGCGGCAATCTTGGCGCGAAGCTTCAGCTCGTCAGCAAGCGTTTCCTCGATATCGGCAATATCTGCCTTCAGGGCTTCCATTTCCTGAATGCAGTTCAGAATGTACTTTTTGTTGAGGTTACGCAACTTGATGTTGGCGATATATTCGGCCTGTACGCGGTCGATCTCAAAGCCCGACATCAGCTCGGGGATCACCTGCTCATCACTTTCTGTATGGCGGATGATGCGCACTGCCTTGTCGATATCAAGAAGCACCTTGCCCAGCGCCATAATCAGGTGCAGGCGGTCCTTCTTCTTGACAAGATCGAATTTCAGCTCGCGGCGCACACATTCGGTGCGGAAGAGAATCCATTCCTTCAGAATATCCACCACACCCAGCTGGCGGGGGGCGGAGTTGATCAACACGTTGAAGTTGCACTTAAAGCTATCCTCAAGCGTGGTCAGCTTAAACAGGCGGTTCATCAGCTTATCGGGATCGGTGCCGCGGCGCAGCTCGAGTGTCAGCTTAAAGCCGTTCAAGTCGATGGCGTCGCGGAAGTCGACCACTTCCTTGACCTTGCCTTCCTTCACAAGGGTGGCAATGCTGTTAAGAATCGCCTCGATGCTGGTGGAGTAGGGGATTTGCAGAATATCAATGGCATTGTTTGCCTTGTCATAGGTATAGCGCGCACGCACGCGGAACGAGCCCTGACCCGTTTCATAGATCTGGCGCATCTGGTTGCGGTCGTAAATAATGAGACCGCCACCCGAAAAGTCGGGCGCCTTAATGATATCAAGAATCTTTTCAACGCTTGTCTTGGGATTGCGCAGCAGTGCGATCGCACCGTCGCAGACCTCGGCAAGGTTAAACGAGCAGATATTGGATGCCATACCGACAGCAATACCCGTATTGGGGGTTACCAGAATGTTGGGGAAGGCGGTAGGAAGCAGCACGGGTTCCTTCATCGTACCGTCATAGTTGTCGATCAGGTCAACCGCATCCTTGTCGATGCCGGCGAAAATATCGCTGCAGATGCCATCCAGCTTGACCTCGGTATAACGGGCAGCGGCGTACTTCATATCGCTTGAATACTGCTTGCCAAAGCTTCCCTTGGAGTCAACCAGAGGGTGCAGAAGCGCCGCGTGACCTCTGGTCAGGCGCACCATCGTCTCATAGATCGCGGCATCGCCGTGGGGATTCAGCTTCATCGTCTGACCCACGACGTTGGCGCTCTTGGTACGTGCGCCCGTCAGAAGTCCCATTTTATACATCGTGTACAGCAGCTTGCGGTGCGAGGGCTTCAGACCGTCGATCTCGGGGATTGCGCGGGAAATAATAACGCTCATTACATAGGGCATGTAGTTCTTTTCAATGGTCTCTGTAATGGGCTGCGGTGTTGCAGGTGCGGGAATAATGCGGGAGTGTTCGGTGACGGGAGAGCTTTTTTTCTTTGCCATCTTCCTTATACTTCCTTTCGTAAATCGATCACAGTGTGTGCCGCGGCACGAATGGCGCGGTTATAAAGAGCCAATCCAAGCCCCTTGCGCGGGGGCAGATGGGCATACAGACAGGTTAAGCCGTCGGTGGTATCGGCATCGCGCAGGGCGGCAAAAAAGCGATGTGCCTGCATTTCAATGTCGTCGCGGTTACCGACAGGGAACAGCGTTGCATCCTTTGGCATAAAGGGAATTTCCTCATCAAAGCAAAGAATGCCGACACCTGCCGTGGTAGACAGATTATTTAAGAAGCAGCGCACCTCATCCTCACTGCCCTCAAGCAGGGTCAGTGCGGTTTTCGGAGCATAGTGCTTATATTTCATGCCGGGGGAAAGCGGTCGCTCATTTTCACCAAGTGCTTCTAAAACAGCTGGTGCAATGGTAAGATCGGGGATGATCTCGGATAATTGCTCAGGGGTAATGGCACCGGGGCGCAACAATGTGCCACGCGCGCCGTCAAGTGCCACGATGGTGGATTCCAGCCCCACCTCGGCGGCACCGCCGTCAATGATCATATCCACGCGCCCCCATAGATCCTCGATCACGTGCGAGGCAAGCGTTGGCGAGGGTCTGCCCGATCGGTTTGCCGAGGGGGCGGCAAGCGGCACGCCTGCGGCGGCGATCAGCGCCCGCGCCACGGGGTGGGCGGGACAGCGCACGGCAACGGTTTCAAGACCGCCCGTTACCGTAAGGGGAATAGTAGGCTTGCGCTTCAGAATCACGGTAAGAGGACCCGGCATAAAGCGCTTTGCCAGCTGATAATATGTATCGTTGGTTTCTGCGTAAGGCTCGGCATCCTCGGGATTTGCAATATGGATGATCAAAGGGTTGTCCGATGGGCGCCCCTTTGCCGCGTAGATCGCGCGCGCCGCATCGGCACTTGTTGCATCCGCACCGATGCCGTATACCGTTTCGGTGGGAAAGACCACAAGACCGCCATTCTTTAGGATTGCGGCGGCATCGGCAAGCGCTTCGGTGTCGATGGGATATTCAATTTTCAGAAGTCTCGTCTCCACGAAGGCTCACTCCTTTTCATTTGTTTTCTTGCATTTTTGCGGCAATGTCTGCGGCAATCAGTGCATCGGTCATTTCGGCAATGTCGCCGTCAAGCATCTTGTCAAGGTGGTAAAGCGACAGACCGATGCGGTGATCGGTCACGCGGTTTTGCGGAAAATTATAGGTGCGGATACGCTCACTGCGGTCGCCCGTGCCCACCTGCTGGCGGCGCTCGGCGGCAATGGCGCTTTCCTGCTCGCGCCGCTTGCGGTCAAAAAGTATGGCACGCAGCATCTTCATCGCCTTGTCGCGGTTTTTGAACTGACTGCGCTCTTCCTGACATTCCACCACAATGCCTGTCGGCTTGTGGGTCAGGCGTACGGCAGATTCGGTCTTGTTGATGTGCTGACCGCCCGCACCGCTGCTTTTGCAGGATTCCATCTGAATATCGGCAGGGGATATTTCTACATCCACTTCTTCTGCTTCGGGCAGCACCGCTACCGTTACGGTTGAGGTTTGTATACGCCCCTGCGATTCGGTCGCGGGAACGCGCTGTACGCGATGCACGCCCGATTCAAACTTGAAGCGGGAATAAGCGCCGTCGCCCTCGACAGAGAAGGAGATCTCGCGAAAGCCGCCAAGCTCGGTTTCGTTGGCACTGATGCGCGACGAGTGAAAGCCCGCTGATTCAGCGTACATGGCATACATACGGTAAAGATCAGCGGCAAACAGCGCCGCTTCCTCACCGCCCGCGCCCGCACGGATCTCGACAATGATGTTGCGGTCATCGTTCGGGTCACGGGGCAGTAGCATCACGCGAAGCTCTGTGGCAAGCACCTCGGCGCGGGCGCGACATTCCTTGTGCTCAAGCGTTGCCATCTCTGCCATTTCGGCATCGTTTGTCGTGTTGGCAAGCTCCTTTGCCTCGTCCGCCTCGGTCAGTAAGCGCAGATACGCGCGGTATTTTTCTACAAGCGGCTCAAGGCGCCTGTATTCCTTCATCAGGGCGGCAGTTGCCGCACCGTCGGATAACAGTGTGGGGTCTCCAAGGCGCGATTCCAATTCGAGAAGGCGCGCCTCGGCGTTTTTGAGAGAGGTCAGCATCAGGCGCGGGAGAAGGCGCAGAACGCGCGATATGCCTCGTAAAGGTCAACCTTCGAGATCACCTCATAAGGGGCGTGCATAGCGATCACGGGAACGCCAAGGTCAACGGTTTCAATATTGTGCTGCGACAGGAATTTGGCAACCGTACCGCCACCGCCGCAATCAACCTTGCCAAGCTCGCCTGCCTGCCAGACCACATCAGCCGCATCCATTACGGCGCGCAGCCAGCCCACGTATTCGGCGCTGGCATCGTTGGTGCCCGATTTGCCGCCCGAGCCGGTGAATTTGGTCAGCACCACGCCCGCTGAAAGCAGGGGGGTGTTGCGCTTTTCAAACACATCGGGAAAGTTGGGGTCAAACGCCGCCGAAACGTCGGCGGAAAGACACTTGGAATTGGCACGAACCACAGCGGGATCGGCACCCAATGCACGGGAAAGCTCATGGATGATATCCAGCAGAAGATCACACTTCATACCCGTGTTGCCGTCACTGCCTGTTTCTTCCTTGTCAGCAAGCACGCACATCAGCGTGTGTGTCGAATCGGCAGAATCGAAAATGGCAGAAAGTGCGGGATATGCGCAAACGCGGTCGTCATGACCGTATGCACCGATCAGCGAGCGATCAAAGCCGATATCGCGCGCTTTAAAGGCAGGAACGGCAGACAGCTCGGCGGAGAGGAAATCCTCTTCTGTGATGCCGTATTTTTCGTTCAGAAGGATCATCGTCTGCAGCTTGATGGCATCATCTACGCCCTCGCCCGCAAAGGGACGGCTACCGACCAGAATGTTCAGCTTCTCGCCGGGGATCGCCTCACCTAAGGGTTGCTTTTCGCTGGCGCGGCCAAGGTGGGGAAGCAGATCGTTGATATAAAACACGGGATCGCTTTCATCCTCACCCACGCACACCTCAACGCGTGTGCCATCCTTTTTTACCACAACGCCGTGAAGCGCAAGGGGAATGGTGACCCACTGATATTTGCGGATGCCGCCGTAATAGTGAGTTTTCAGAAAGCTCATACCGCCCTCTTCGTAAAGAGGGGATTGCTTCAGATCAAGACGGGGGGAATCGATGTGCGCCGCCGAAATACGGATGCCATTCTCCAGCGGCTCACTGCCTACGGTGAAAAGAAACAGATTCTTGTCGCGGTTGTTGTAATAATACTTGCCGCCAACCTCTACCTTGTCGCCAAGCGCATAGGGCAGGAAGCCCTGCTCGGTTGCAAGCGCGATCGAGGTGCGAACTGCCTCACGCTCGGTCTTGGCGGCATCCAGGTATGCGGCATAGCCCTTTGCGTATGCGTAAGCGCTTGCCACATCGGTGGTGGATTTGCGGTCATAAACACTTTTTTTGTGATAAAAGAGCTCCTCGCTCCATTGCTTTGCGTCTTTCATGGTTTACTCCTTGTATTTTTGAGAGTAGTATTCAAAAGCGTCGAGAACGCTTTCGACATAGCTTGCGGTTTCGGGAAAGGGGATGGTCAGCAAAACGCCATCGGGGGAAAGTGTGGGATCGTCAAGCCAATCCGCCACGCGGCTCTCACCCGCATTATAGGCGGCAAGCGCCACCTTCCAATCACCGAAGCGCTCGTAAAGATAAGAGAGATAATAGGTGCCATAGCGAATGTTGTGCGCGGGTTCAAGGATTGCACTGTCGGATAGTGACTCCTCAAATTTCTCGTCGCGCAGATAGGAAAAGGTGTCGGGCATCAGCTGCATCAGCCCCATTGCCCCTGCCGAGGATACGGCATTCGGGCGAAAATCACTTTCGGTACGAATGACAGCCAGCACCATCGGAAGCGGTACGTCAAAGGTCTTTGCCGAAAGCGCGGCAAGCTCCAGATATCTCTGCTCGCGTATTTCGCGCAGACGGTCGGAAATACCGTACAGCAGAAAACAGGCGATCAGTAAAAGGGAAAGAAAGATTGCTAAAACCCAAAACGCACGGCTTTTCTTGTTCACACTACAACCCCAGCGCGGAATCCTTTAAAAAGCGTTGAACGTCTTTCTCCAGTGTCGCGGTATCCGCATCATTCTCCAAGATATAGTGGCAGTGGGATCGGTAAAAATCGTCGTTGTGCTGTGCCGCAAGGCGCTTTTGCGCTGTCTCGGCGGAGATTCCGTCGCGCGCGGTAATGCGCGCAATGCGGATATTGGGTGAGGCAACAACAGCCAGCAAGATATCGCATTGCCTGTCAACGCCCGCCTCAAACAGCTGCGGTGCATCAATCACAGCGGCGCGGGCTCCGCTTTCGCGGAAGCTCTTCATCAAATCCCACGTTTTTGCCATAATATATTTATGGGTAATTGCGTTCAAAGTATGCAAGCGCTTGGTATGTCCCTCGCCCTCAAACACGGCGGCGGCAAGTCGTTTGCGGGAAATGGTACCCGTTTCATCCAAGATGCCGTTGCCAAAGGCGTCGGTCAACTCATTTATCAGTGCGGTGTCGGTCAGCAACAGCTCGTGATAGACCGCATCGGTGTTGACTGAGGGAATACCGTATTTCTGCAGAATGGCGCAAACCTCTCCTTTTCCCGCGCCACTGCCGCCGGTAAGACCAATGATCTTCAAGGTATATGCTCCTTTCTGCAAATTTTGCTATGAATAATAATTATTATACTACAAATATTAAATATTTGCAAGAGAAATTCGGCGCTTTCTCACTCTCTTGTATTGAATTTTCGCAAAAAATCCGTTATAATGAGGAAAAGGCAGGTGATCCTTGTGGCGCGCTACGATACCGTACTTTTTGATGCGGATAATACATTGCTTGATTTTTCGCGTTCCGAGCGCGAGGCGCTTTTTGATGCACTTACCGCATTCGGCATTTCCGTGACCGAGCAAATGATCGGGGTGTACAGTCAGATCAATGCTGCTATTTGGAAGCGGCTTGAGAGGGGAGAGATGGATAAGATCTCGCTTCGTACCGTTCGTTTTGCTGAATTCTGCGAGCACTTTTCGCTGTCGGTCGATGTCAATGCGCTGGCAAGCGCGTATCTGCAAGCACTTGCTACCAAATCGTATACGATTGCAGGCGCTACCGAGGTGTGCGAAGTGCTGTCGCAGCATTGCCGCCTTTACATCATCACCAACGGCATTGCCTTTGTTCAGCACGGTCGCTTTTCCAATTGTGTGCTGACACCGTATTTTAAAGAGCGCTTTATTTCCGAAGAGATGGGAGCAGAGAAGCCCGAACGTGCCTTTTTTGATGCGGTTTTTCAAAAAATCCCCGATTTTGATCCCGCTAAAACGCTTGTGGTGGGCGATTCGCTGACCTCAGATATCGCAGGCGGCATCCGCGCAGGACTTGATACCTGTTGGTACAATCCGCAAAGAAAGCCCGCGCCCGAGGGAATGGCCATCACCTATACCGTTTCGCGCCTTGAGGATGTGATTCCTCTGGTGCTTGGTTGATGCGCGGCGGTCTTGAGGAAGTTTTAAACGCAAGAAATATTCCGTTTCAAAAAAACGTAAGAACTGCCGCGCTCTGCACCTTTCGCATCGGCGGCACGGCGGCGCTTTTGCTCACTCCCCGCTGTCGCGGTGAGCTGATCGAATCAATCCGCCTTTGCCGCTTGCGGCAAATAAAGTGTTTTCCTTTTGGCGCGGGGAGTAATCTGCTATTTGATAACGGTCATCTTGACACCGTTTTGATCCGCACAACGGGGCTGGATGCGGTGCGAATACTACCAAGCGGAATTTCTGCCGATTGCGGCGTGCGCCTTGGCGTGCTGGCGGCAAAAGCGGCAAGAGAAGGGCTCTCGGGGCTTGAATTTGCCGCAGGAATCCCCGGCACGCTTGGCGGTGCCATCTTTATGAACGCAGGTGCTGACGGCGGTGAAATGGCAAATATTGTTACCGAGATCGATGTATACGATCCCGATGCTGACAGATGCTTCACACTGGCACGCGAGGATGCCGCATTCGCTTACCGAAAAAGCCGCTTTCAACAAGAGTCATTCGTTATTCTCGGCGCGCGCCTTGCGCTGTTGCCCGATGATTCCAAAAACATTTTTGAACGCACGTATCAACTTTTAAAAAAGAGGCGTGAAAAACAGCCCACAGCACCCAGTGCGGGCAGCGCCTTTCGCCGCCCCGCGCCCGATGTGGCACTCTCACGCATCTTTGATGAGCTGGGACTGAAGGGCCTTTCTGTCGGCGGAGCTTTGGTTTCCCCAAAGCATGCGGGATTTATCGTTAACAACGGCTCTGCCACGGCAGGAGACGTTTGCACTCTCATAAAAATCATACAGGATATTACCGAAAAAGAAAAAGGATTCAGGCCGATTCCCGAAATACGGCTTGTAAAGGACGAAAGATGAACTATTCGCTTCTTGTCAAAGAAGAATTGATCGCCAACGCGCCCCGTAACGCGTGCTGTAAGCGCGCGTATACGGCGGGGCTTCTCTTTGATTTGCGCGAATGGCGCGAGGGGTGCTTGGTTCTGGTGCTTTCCTCGGTGGCGGCGCGCCGTGAATGTGCGCGTGCCTACCGCGAGCAATATCGGCGCGAGGCGCTGATGGATGGCTCGGTAATGCTGTTTTCCTCGGAAAAGCTGTTTGCCCATTACAAAGAGCTGCCGAACTTTGCCTGCAAAAAATGCAGAAGCAATTTTCTGCGCGGACTTGCCATTTCCTGTGGCTCGGTAACCGATCCCGAAAAGGGCACTCACCTTGAATTTCGTATTTCTAACGCTGAAAAAATTCCCGTTCTTGCCGATTTCTTTGAGGAGATCGGATGGAATCTCAAAAGCCGAAAAATTGATTTCGGCGCAGGATTTTATACCAAGCAGGGCATCGAAATTGAAGAAATACTGCGTACTGTGGGCGCCAGCAATGCGCTGTTTGCCTTTATGAACGCCAAAATCGCGCGCGGCATCCGCAACCAGGAAAACCGCGCCACAAACTGCGTGACCCGCAACATTGCCAAAGCAGTCGAGGCGTCGCGTAAATGCTGTGAGGCAATCGAGGCGATCTGTGCGGCGGGTCGATTTGAAGCACTTGCCGAGGAGCTTCGTGAAACTGCCGAGCTGCGCCTTGCTCACCCCGATGCCAACCTGACCGAGCTTGCGGCGTTACATAATCCGCCCATTACCAAATCGGGGCTGAATCACCGTCTGCAAAAAATTATGAACGCCGCAACGGCGATTGAAGAAGAACATCACTGAAAGAAAGGAAGTGAAGAGCCATGCCGGAATTTGTGCATTTGCATTTGCACAGTGAATACAGCTTGCTTGACGGCGCCTGCCGCGTGCGAGATATCCCCAAGCGCGCCAAGGAATGTGGTCATACCGCTGTGGCTCTGACCGACCACGGCGTGATGTACGGCGCGGTTGACTTTTACCGCGCCTGCAAAAAAGAGGGAATCAAGCCGATCATTGGCTGTGAAGTCTATGTCGCCCCTCGCACACGTTTTGATAAAACGCAATCCGATGCGCACCCTTATCACTTGGTTTTGCTCTGCCAAAACGAGACAGGCTATCGCAACCTCATCGAGCTGGTTTCGCGCTCATTTACCGAGGGTTTTTATTCCAAGCCCCGCGTGGATATGGAGCTGCTGAAAAACCACTCCGAGGGACTGATCGCGCTCTCGGCTTGCCTTGCAGGGCGCATTCCGCAACTGCTGGTAAGAGGCGATTTTGCCGAAGCGTGCCGCGTTGCAAAAGAGTTGTCTGTTATCTTCGGAAAGGACAATTTTTATATTGAACTGCAAAACCACGGTCTTCCGGAGCAAAAACAGATCCTGCCTTTGCTTGCCAAGCTTGCCGAGGAATGTGACCTGCCCATGGTCGCCACGAACGACTGCCATTACCTGCGCCGTATGGATGCCGAAACCCAGGCAGTTCTGCTTTGCATTCAGACCAACAGCCAGCTTGCTGACGGTCGCCCCATCGGCTTTGAGACCGATGAGTTTTACTATAAGACGACCGACGAAATGCGAATGCTGTTTGATAGCTTCAAGGATGCTCTTGCAAACAGCGTAAGGATTGCCGACCGCTGTAACTTTGATTTTGATTTTTCCAAATCTCACTTGCCGAAGTTTCCGTGTCCTGTAGGCAAAAGTGCACCGCAATATCTACGCGAGCTTGCCGAAAAGGGCTTTGCGGCACGACAGGAAGCAGGACTTTTGCATACCGACAAGCACACATTGGAAGAGTACCGCGCCCGTATGGAGTACGAGCTTTCGATCATCGCTCAGATGGGCTATGCCGATTATTTTCTGATCGTGCAGGATTATGTTAATTTTGCAAAATCCAAAAAGATTCCCGTGGGACCCGGTCGTGGATCCGGTGCAGGCAGTATCGTGGCGTATTTCCTTGGTATCACCGACGTGGATTCGCTGCAATTCGACCTCTTGTTTGAGAGGTTTCTCAATCCCGAGCGTGTCAGTATGCCCGATATCGACGTTGATTTTTGCTATAATCGCCGTGATGAGGTGATCGCATATGTAACCGACCGCTATGGAAAGGATCACGTTTCGCAAATTGTCACCTTCGGCACACTTGCCGCGCGCGCCGCGGTGCGCGACGTCGGTCGCGCCCTTGGTATGGCGTATGGCGACGTGGATGCGGTGGCAAAATCCATCCCGCGCGAAATCGGTATCACAATTGCCGATGCACTGCGCCTTCCCGAGCTGAAGGCGATGTATGAAAATCCCGAGATTAAGCGCCTTTTGGATCTTGCTATGGCGCTGGAGGGAATGCCGCGCAACCTGTCAATCCATGCCGCGGGCATTGTGATTACCGAGCGTCCGCTTTCCTCGTATCTCCCCCTTGCCACCAGCAATGGTGTGGTGATCACGCAATACGATATGGATACAGTCGCAGAGCTGGGACTGCTGAAATTCGACTTTTTGGGTCTTCGCTACCTGACCATCATCAACGATGCCGTACTGCAGATCCGCGAAAGCGATCCTTCCTTTGATATTGAAAAGATTCCGCTGAACGATCAAAAGACCTTTAAGCTGATTGCCAAGGGCGCCACAACAGGTCTTTTTCAGCTGGAATCGGGCGGCATGCGCCAGATGCTGATGAATCTTTCGCCCGACTCGTTTGACGATATCGTTGCGGCAATCGCGCTGTACCGACCGGGCCCGATGGATTCGATTCCCAAATTTATCGAGAACCGCAAAAATCCTGCGAGTATTGTTTACCGTACGCCCTTGCTTGAGCCAATCCTGCGCTCTACCTACGGCTGCGTGGTTTATCAGGAGCAGGTGATGCAGGTATTTCGCCTCTTGGCAGGCTATTCCTTCGGCCACGCCGACGTGGTGCGCCGCGCCATGTCCAAGAAAAAGGCAGGCGTGATGGAAGCGGAAAAAGAGGCATTCCTTGCAGGATGCCGCGATAACGGCATTGCCGATGATACTGCCGAGGCAATCTTTGACGATATGGCGGATTTCGCTCATTATGCCTTCAACAAAAGCCACGCCGCCGCTTATGCGGTGATCTCTTATCGCACGGCGTACCTGAAGGCGCACTATCCGAAGGAATATTTCTCGGCACTTTTGACCTCAGAGCTTGGTAATATGCCTAAGATTGCCGAATACATCGGCGAGGTAGGCAAGCGCGGCGTGCGCGTGCTGCCGCCTGATATCAACGAATCGGAAGTCACCTTCCACGTCAGCGGCGCCAATATCCGTTTCGGTCTTCTGGCGCTGAAAAACGTAGGCCGCAACTTCCTGGATGCGGCGGTAGCCGAGCGCACGCGCAATGGCCCTTACCGCTCGTTTGACGACTTTCTAGAGCGTCTTTCTACTGCCGACCTCAACAAACGGCAGATTGAATCGTTGATCAAGGCAGGCGCTTTTGACCGTCTTGGCGTTTACCGCAGTCAACTGATATCGGTTTATGAGTCGATGATCGACCGCCTGCAAACGCGCAATCGCTCAAATCTGACGGGTCAGTTGGATATGTTTTCGATGGGTGTGACCGAG
>JBGVCY010000113.1:0-11021 GCA_045119135.1 Eubacteriales bacterium
CAGCTTGCCGTAGCGGAAGGCATCCTCGACCGCCTCTGCCATATCGCAACGGGCAAGATCATTGACCGTCACCTTGGGACAGCCGCATTTTTTCAGCTCGGCGGCAAGCAGCTCCACTGCCTTTTTGGTATTGCCGTAAACCGAGGTATAGGCGATCAGCACGCCCTCACTTTCAACACCGTAGGACGACCACGTATTGTAAAGATTCAGGTAATAGCCAAGATTTTCCGAAAGCACGGGGCCGTGCAGGGGGCAGATGATGGCGATATCCAGCCCTGCAGCCTTGGCAAGTAGCTTTTGTGCGGGAGCGCCGTACTTGCCGACGATGCCGAAGTAGTAGCGGCGTGCCTCGCACGCCCAATCCTCGTCTGCATCCAGCGCGCCAAATTTGCCGAAGGCATCGGCAGAAAACAGCACCTTATCGCAAGAATCATAGGTCACGATGACCTCGGGCCAATGCACCATCGGTGCGGTAACAAAGGTCAGGGTATGCTTGCCAAGCGACAGGGTCGAGCCCTCTCCCACCACGATGCGGCGATCGGCATAATCGCTACCGAAGAACTGCTTCATCATCACGAACGCCTTGTCCGACGCCACCACGGTGGCGGTGGGATATTTGGCAAGGAAAACGGCAATATTTGCCGAATGGTCGGGCTCCATATGCTGTACCACCAGATAGTCGGGTGCGCGGTCACCAAGCACCGCCTGAATGTTGGCAAGCCACTCATCGCCAAAGCGGGCATCCACCGTATCCATTACGGCAACCTTTTCGTCAAGGATCAGGTACGAGTTGTATGCCATGCCGTTCGGTACGTCATATTGCCCCTCAAACAGGTCAATGTCGTGATCATTCACGCCAATGTATTTGATATCGTTGGTAATCGTCATTTGTACGCTCCTTTTTGAATTCACATTCAAATTGTAACATATTGCGCGCGGGTGCGCAATGCAAAAATTTTGGATATCGGGTCACAGCACCAGCGTGCCGAAGAAATCGGGCACGTGGAAATCGGGCTCGACGGTTTCCACCTCGCTCCACATACCGTAATGCTCGTGATCGGTAAAGTCGCCGCACTTATAGGCATTTGCCTTGCAGACGGGCGAAATTTTCGCAAACAGCGTCAGCAGAAAGCTGTCGGGGATGAAAAATTTCAGCGTCCAATCGCCCTCGTTTGCCACCGAAACGATATCAAAAATCGCGCGGTCGGTGGTCAGGTGACGGCGGCTGCCTCTTCCCGCGCCGATGCCAAGGTGCAAAATGCCCTTGGGATTCAGCTCGAAGTTCAGATAGTTTACGTCGTGATTATCGGGCTTGAGAAAGAATTCCACGCAGCTGTCGGTGCAGATCTCACCGTTCTGCTCGGTCACCTCGGCACGCAGATGCGTTTCCTCGGTGTGGAAGCGCAGAGCAATCCCCTCGGGCGTGCGCAGGATCTGAAAGGTGGTGCGGGGGGCTTTGGCATACTCGCTCCAGCGGTTGACGGCGATTTCGGCAACGGGTGCCTTATCCCATTCGGGCGAATCGATGGCGGGGTTATTGATAGCGGTTTTCGCAAGCTGATATCTCATAAGGATTCTCCTTTTTTCATGATGCTTTTATTGTAGCATATCCCACCCGAAATGGCAAGAAGGATTTTGCAAAAAGAGCCGCCGCGGGAATCCCGCGGCGGCAGGGGGTTATTTTGCGATCAGGTTACTTAGCTTTTTTCTTCCTGATCACAAACCAGAAGATGGCGAAGCCGCCCAGCAACACAACAGCGGTTGCACCTGCGCCGATGGCAATGCCCGCGCCGCCCGAAAGGCCGCCCTCAACAAAGGCTTCACAGATATCGCAAGCGTTGTTACCGTCCGCATCTACGTGTGCCGCCACACTGCGCTCGAAATCGCAGATGTTGCAGTCACTGTCACAGTCGTTATCATAAACGTGATTGACGGTACGTTTCACCTCACAGATGTTACACGTATCGTCGCAGGCGTGGTCGTATGCATGCGCATAAACGTCCAGCTTTTCGTCGCATCCCTCCACCGTGCAGGCGTGCCAATGCGCCTCGCCGTCACTCGACCAATCGGTGGCAGGCACGTGTGCCGTGCTGCCCACAGGGCTGTTGCTATACCCCACCTGGGTGCAGTTAAAGGGAACGTTTGCATAGACCACAGGTCCAAGGAACACGGGATACACATCGGTGCCAAGTGCCTGGCCCCAGATGCTGCGCGCATCTCCGTTTGCCAGCAGCGCGGCAAGCTTGCCCGAGGCAAGATCGGCGGCGGCAATTCGCCAAGCGCCCTCGCCAAGGGTTGCATAGGAGTTAACGATCACGCCGTCGGCAGGCTGGTTGCCACATACACCGTAAGGGTGATCCATCGGTTCGCCGCTGGATTTCAGAATTGCACCGGCAAAGAAGGAATTTTCCACCGTACCGTACAGTTTGCCCGCAAATCCGCCGGTGTTTGCCGCAAGGCTTTCACTGCCGCGCACAATCGCATCCGTCCAGCAGTTTTGCAGCTTACCGCCTTCCTGATACGCATAGAAGACACCGAGATAGCCACCGTTTGCAAACACAGAATTGGTGATGCCGAGGTTGCGCAGCACGTGCCCTTCCTTACCCTTTCCGATAAAGCCAACGTGAGAGGGACCACTGCCGAACTGGTAAAGTCCCGAGATGGTCTTGTAGTTGCCGTCAAAGTCACCGGAATAATTGATGTTACCCAGCGGCACCCACATTCTGGGCTGCTCATTGTTCACAGCAGTATAGCTGCCGTTCTCTTCAAAGTTACCGGGATTGACGGTGATATTCGCCGTCAGGCGTGCATTCAGGTGATAGGTGTACAGGTCATCCGAGGTATCTGTGGGGGTATCCATATCTGCGATCTTCGCCCCGGTGTTTACCAATGCCACAAACCAATACAGCTGACCGACATTGGAAATTTCGTAAAGCGGTGCGCCATTTGCGCCAAAGCTCTTTTGCACGGCAGGCTGCGTTGCATCCACCGCCGTCACGCCCGTAGCAGTGTCGACAACCGTATAATAGCTATTGGTAATCGTTCCGTTGTTGGTATGGCAAAAAGCGCTGGGGGTAATGCCGCCCTCTACCGTTATCTTGGACAGCACATTTTCGATCGTACCGTTGTTTTGCGAGCAGATCGCACCAAGCTTCTGCCCATCACCAACCGAGGCAGTTCCCTCTACCACAAGGTTGCGGACGATGCCTCCCGTACCGATCACACCAAACAAGCCCTGCTCGGTGGTGGTATTCGGAATGGTTGCAACAGCCGCCTTCGGCAAAGAAGAATCGATGGTAAGACCCTTTATGGTATAGCCGTTACCATCAAAGATACCGGTAAAAGGGATCTCAGCCGTGCCGATACCCGACCACGATTTTTGCATAGTCGTTCCCAAAACCGTTATGTCGATATCTGCCGTCAGCACTGCCTTGGCATTCGGCACCGCCTCGGTAATGCCGCTTTGCGAGGTGTCACCCACTACCAGGCAGGCAAACCATGCCAACTGACCCGCGTTACCGATCTTATAATACCCGGTGTAGTCATTGGTCTGTTCGGTAGTTGTTTGCGTTGCCGCTACCCCAATGGACATCGAGCCAATGAGTGCAAGCAGCATCAGGATCGCTAAAAACGTGCTTGTAATTCTCACAGTTTTCTTCATCGTTGTTCTCCTTTATGTATCAATAAAAAATGGATTTCAGGATCAGCGTCGATTTCGCACGGGCAAATGCCGATCAGTTCCTCGCCCGCTTGATTGTGAAAGCACTCTCATTCAAGTTTTGCTTTCCAGATAGGAAAGCATATTGTCGATCGTGTTTTTAGCAATGCCAGGATAATCAAACTGTCCGACAAAGGCAATCGCCTCATCGATCTTTTCTTGCGGCACGCCAAACACCAAAAAGGTGGATTCCAGGAATACGCGGATCTTTCGCTCCATGGTAAAGTATATGTCGCAGGGCACTGACATGTGGTTGCGCATAATGCCCGCGGTCGAGATCTCGCGCTCGTAAAAATCACGGGTCTTCCAATCGGGATGATAGGCGCCGAAGATATCCTCCAGCTTGCCCGTGATGGCGTGATAGATGATATCCGCCGTGTGCGGCATGGAGTAGGAAACATTATACATTTCGCGGATATGCTCGCTACTTTCCGCCATATAAAGCTGCAACACCGTCTCGGTGGCGTAAAACAAAACCTTATCCTGGGTCTTTCCCGCAAGCAGCCGTTGCGCGGTCTCAAACTGCGCCTCCAGCACGTAAGCAACCAGCTCGGCTAAAATATTTTCTTTGCTTTTAAAGGCGAAGGTCAGCGACCCGTAATTAACGCCCGCATTCTGTGCCAGCTCGCGCATGGTGGTGCTTTGATAACCCTTTGCCAGAAACATCTTCGCCGCCGCGTGCAGTACGCGCGACTTGACACTTCCTGTTTCGTGCGTTACATTCGCCATTGTGAGTTCTCCCGTTCCTGTCATTCTCAAACATATCGCGTTCTATATCGTGATATAGTTCCTGATCAGATTTTACCATACAAGGAAACCATTGTCAATACTTTTTTGTGTAGAGAGTAAAAAATTTTTTTGCCACCGCGCCAGGGACGCGTTTTCTGTCGAAAAAATGTTGGTTCTATCAAAAAATGTTGACAATTTTGTTGATGTATGTTAATATTAATTTACAAATATACTTAAAGGAGTATTTGACGATGAATGTAGATAGCAAATATTTTTCCTACTGTAAAGAAATCGGCTTGATGAAGGAAAACTTCACGAAGAAAAGCGCGCTGGGTCATATGATTTCGCAGGTAAAAGCCAAAAAAGCTTGCGATCCCGCTTTCATCGCAAAAATTGAAAAGCTGACTCCCGATTCTCCCGAGGTGTTGGTTCGCGTTGCAGTGCTTTATAACTACGATGTCAATCTGACCTACGTCCAGCACGGAAACATCAAGCACGGTCAGGTCAGTGGCTTCGCTTCTTCCAAAGGCAGCGTTCGCGACGGTCTGAAGATCACTACCTACAAGGACAAGGGTGAATACTCCGTGGTAAAGGATATCAAATCGGTTCCTTACCCCATTTACAACGACAAGCAGCTCTTCTCCTACGAAGAGATTAAGGAAGCCATGAAGGGACTGCTGAACAGCAAGGTTCCCGCAGGCACCACCTCTTACGAATCCAAGGATTGGTCGGTTTCGTCTTACCTGGTTCCGATTCTGTGTGTTGAGATCAAGCACAACGGCAAAACCTATTGGATGCTTCACAATCTGCACAACGGTTGCTTCTCCTTCGACTGGCCGAACAACCCCGCACTGCTTGAGAAGGGCCACAAGGCAAAAAAGATCGGCGGTCTTGTAAAGCTTGGTGCATTCGTTCTTCCCATTCTTGGTCTCATCGGCGCTGTCAGCGGAGAATTCAGCCTGCTGGGTCTTTTGGCTTCGATCGCAGGCTTCATCATCAACCTTGTGATCTCCAGCAAAACCAAAAAATCCAAGAGCGATTATGAAAAAATCTTCCTCAACAAGCCCAATGCCTCGCTGACATCTGCCATCAAGGCACCGATCTCTATGGCAGTGATCGGCTTCATTGCAATGCTGATCGGCTTTATTGCCACCTGATCATAAAAAACAGGCACGCAAATGCGTGCCTGTTTTTTATAGCAAGGAAAGGCAGAACATGACCACACCGGCGCACAGCAAAACAGCGAACGAACTGCGCGCGGACATAAAAAAAGAAGTGACCCTTGACCGCGATTAAGACCTGCGATCAAGGGTCACTTCTGTTCGTTCTTAGTATCTAGCATCTTTTGTTATCCTCTCTTTCTATTGTCTGCCTTATGCTACTTCTTCGCACCCAAACACGCACATTTCATTTTCGTTTCTCTAACCGAGAGCTGTTCTGTTTTCGTGGTTTTTGGCACAAGGCGATATGTTCTGACTTCCCACGGGATTTGCTTCGCTTGCAACGTTTACTCCTATCTATCTTAAATTACACCTACTTCGCACCCGGTGTTCTTTGGTCTCTCACTGTTGTGCAAGCTTTTCTGACTTCCTGCGGAAAGTCGGCGTTTACTGTTTCATTGGTGGGTACCTTCCTTTCTTCACCTACAGTATAGCACAATCCAAGCGCCATTGCAATTGGCAAATTGTAAGAAATAAATAACAATTTTTTATTTATTTCGCAGATTTTGTTCAGTTTTCACATTTACCCTCTTTACAAGAGCGAAATCTTGTGGTATAATTAATATGTTGTTTTACAGAAAAACCCCGCAAGATGTACCTTGCGGGGTTTTTCTTATTTTTTATGGTAGCGAAGCGAGCAGACATCGTCTCCCTTGGCAATGCAACGGGGCAGATCCAACACACTGCCGTAGCATTCGCCAATACCGTGGTCGCCGCACATGGCAATATCGCAAAGCATAGCGATCTCCTCGTCACTGCAGCCCGCCTTCTGCCACGCCTTTACCAAGGGGCAATAGTGAAAGTCGATCGAAAGCTTGTCGTCGGTGCTTTCCAATATCTTCATTTCAAACACCAGCTGTGCAGGCTTGGTAAACAGAGTTTTGCGAAGCCCCTTTAAGCTGTCGGTCTTTCCCTTCTTCACCAGGTCAGCACCCTGCGACAGGCCGCAACGCCGAATGGCATCGGGGGCAAATTCCTTGGGGTCAAGACCGCGCTTCTTTGCCTCATCGCAAAGCAGATACAACCAGAAGGCGCGATGCTCCAGCTGGGCGCGGATCGCCTGCAGCAAGCCGTTCTTATACTTGGGATCGTTCTTTACGTTACTCATTGTGTTCTCTCCTTATGTAACTTCATTTTCGTTCCCCGCATGGGGGCTTTTTTGTTGCTCGTAATGCCAAAGGTTGCAAAGGTAGGACATTTCGCACTTGGTGTGAACGCTTGCCCTCTTGCGCTTGCCCGTGGCAGGATCGATCGCAGAAAAGCGCAGGTCGCCTTTATAAAAGCGGAAGCTTTCGTAATCCGCCACATAGATCAAGCGGTCAATGTCAAGCCCCACCGTGCCTGCCCTGCCCTCACAAAGCTTGAAGTAAGCGGCGGTATCAATATCGGTCAGGCGCACCGCGTAATAGAACTGCGGCTTGCCGCCCTCGTAAATATTCTGTCCAAAGCCAAGGAAATCGATTTCGATCTGATCAAGATTCAGCTGGTCGCGCGAAAGGTTCAATCGGGCGCCAAGATTATCGATGATCGTGCCGCGCATCAGATGCTCGGTATCCACTACGCGCTTGCCTGCAGGAAAATCCAGCTTGACCGCGATCGACGAGGTGACACGGTTTTTGGAGACCGTCGAGTCCTTTTTGCGACGCGGCACCAGCAATCTGCCATCCGACAGAAAGACCAGCGCATTGATGCCGATGTGATTCGACATCTTCGATTCCTCAAGGGGATTGAGCACGGGACCGTATTCGTACATATCGCGCAGGGTCACGTTGTCAAACAGAATATAGTCGATGGCGCGATTGGTGACCAGATG
Source organism: Eubacteriales bacterium (assembly GCA_045119135.1). Lineage (GTDB taxonomy): Bacteria > Bacillota > Clostridia > Oscillospirales > CAG-272 > Firm-07. The sequence continues at coordinate 7,481 of JBGVCY010000113.1, forward strand.
GTGAAAGACTGTGCTACGCGAAAGATAGAATTTGCAGTGCCCGTTTTCCTCTTCGAAGCGGTCCAAGCGGATGGTGGTGCCGTTGAATTTGGTGGAGTTGGAGTGTGCCGAGAAAATGGTGGAATAGTTTTCCATCACAAAGTCGTCAGGGCTGAAGGCCTTTTCGGGGTCGTCGACCACCTCAAAGGTTTGCCCGTTGTTGATCAGGCGATCGGCATACGCGAAGGTGCGCGAGGTATTGCCATAGCGCAGCTCCTTGCGATAGGAAGGATCGCCGCGATACAGCTTTAACAGCTGCTCGGTATTATAATTGATCTTAATAAGATCCTCAAAGGAATTGAAGACCACCTTGATGATATACAAGAGGACAGTGGAGAACAGAAAACCGACGATGGTACCGAATACATTGCCAACCACATTGGATGCCGCAAGGAACAGAAAACCGCCCAACGATAGGCAGAAAAATGCAATTTCCACCAAATATTTGGACGTGCGCTCACTGCGGAAAAAATACAGAATCTTTGCAAACAGCTGCTTCATAATTGCTTTGCCACCTCAAAAAGAATTTGATGAATACGGTGGGTGCTTTCCCCCGCGCCCGCCATTTCGGCGTGCTCAAAAAGATTCAGATAATGCTCTAACAGGCGGTCTCCCTCGGCATAAGAAACACACGAAGCGCCATCGGTCACGGTGCGCGCCATATGGTCAACCTCAATCGCTCTGCCATCCAACAGCAGGCGTGAGAATTTCGGGTTCTTTTGCTCGCGCCAATCCACCGAAATGGATACCCGTACTCCATCGATCAGCAGTTCCGCCTCAACAAAAAGGGGAAGGCCGCTGGCGGGGCAGTGCTGTGCCTTGACCGCCAGGATCTGATACGTATCAAAGGGCAACAGACAGTTGACAAAGGAAAGGGCGTTGATGCCGCTATCCAGCCACGTGCCGCACAGTCCGACGCGGTCGGGTCTGATGCAAACGCCGTCATCGGAATAAGGATCAAAGATATTGACCTGGATCTCGCCAAGGTGTCCACCGCTGCAGAGTGCACGCAAGGGCGGCACCTCGCTGCCCCATTGCCAGTGAAACATCACGTCAAACACGCGCTTCTTTTCGCGCGCCAGCGCGCAAAGCGACCAATAGTCCTCTGCCGTGGTAGTTGCAGGCTTTTCCACAAGCACGTTCACGCCGTTGGACAGTGCGTATGCGGCAATTTCGTAATGCGTTTTGGGCGGTGTGGCAATCAGAATCCACGCAGGTCGCTCGCGTGCGATCAGCTCACGGTAGTCGGTATAGTGCCGATAGGCGGCATATTCTGCGACCGATGCCGCCGCAGGCGACAGGTCACAGACCGCACACAGCGAGAATCGCTTTGATGCCGCAATGCCCGCCGTATAATTCTTGGCGATCCTGCCAAGACCGATCAGTGCAATCGTTTCCATAAATGCTCCTTATGAAAGGCAATACCCCCATAACGGGGTGTTATTTTATCAGAGCTTCCAGCAATGCCTCGCAGCCTGCAAGTACGTCGCGCCAGGTTACGTCAAACCTGCCCGTGTACCACGGATCCGCCACATCGTCCTCGCGCCCCGCAAAGGATAACAGCTTCAGAATCTTTCCCTCGGGGTCGCCGCCAAACAGGCGGTGCATATTGGCAATGTTCGCGCTATCCATACCGATCAGCAGATCGTATGTTTCATAATCCTCGCGCGCAAGGCGCACTGCGTGCTTTCCTGCCGCCGAGATACCGTGCCGCGCGAGCTCGGCACGGGCGGGGGGATACACGGGGTTTCCCAACTCCTCGGCACTGGTGGCGGCAGAGGCAATGAAAAACTCCTCTTCTCTCCCCGCGCGTCTGACAAGCTCCTTCATCACAAGCTCCGCCATCGGCGAGCGGCAAATATTGCCGTGGCAAACAAATAAAATCTTTCGCATACAGCCCTCACACAGAAAACACTCTTTTCTTTATTATACCATAAATATTAAATACGACAAGACTTGACAAACAGAAAAAAATTATTTACAATAAATTTTGTGATTTCATTCAAAAGGAGCCATTATGATCCCCGCTATTGTCTTATTTGCCGTCACCTATGTGCTGATGCTGATCTTTGGGAAATACCGTCCCTTTATCGCGCTCGCTTCGGGTCTTATTTTTCTGATCACGGGTATGCTGCCCGTGGGCGAGCTTCTGCCCGCAATCGATTTCAACGTACTGTTGATGATTGCCGGTACGATGGGGCTTGTGGCGCTGTTTATCGAAAGCAAGATGCCGGCGCTTCTTGCCGACCTTGTGATGGAAAAGATGCCAAACGTGATGTGGGCGGCAGTTTCGCTTTCCCTGTTTGCAGGCGTGATTTCCGCTTTTGTGGATAACGTAGCCACGGTTTTGATGGTGGCACCCGTTGCGCTGGAGATCTGCAAGAAGCTGAAAACCAACCCCATCCCCTTCATTATCGGCATTGCTGTATCCTCGAATTTGCAGGGCGCCGCCACGCTGGTGGGTGATACCACCGCCATCATGCTGGGCTCAGCGCTGGATATGTCCTTTATCGATTTCTTTTGGTATCATGGAAAGCTCTCGATTTTCTTCGTCGTGGAGCTGGGCGCCGTGCTTGCTGCCATCATTCTTGCTTTTCTTTTCCGCCGCGAAAAGGACCCCATCCCCAAGGCAACCGAACGCACAGAGGTTACCGATTACGTTCCCACCGTGCTGCTTTGCGGCGCGATCCTGTGCCTGATTGCCGTTTCCTTTGCCCCCGATTCGTGGCACTTGCCCGCCGAGATCAACGGCATTATCTGCTGCGTAATTCTTTTGATCGGTCTTGTTTATAACGTCATTCGCAAAAAAAGCATCCACGCCGTGATCGACCCCCTGAAGGAGATCGATATCAACACGCTGGGACTTTTGTTGGGACTTTTCCTGATGATCGGCGGTATTTCCGCCATGGGCGTAATCGACGCCGTTGCAGGCTTGCTTGCCAAGGCGGGCGGCAGTCACCTCTTCCTGCTGTATACCATTATCGTATGGGCATCGGTGCTGATCTCGGCGTTTATCGACAACATTCCTTACGTTGCTACGATGATCCCTGTCATCGGCGGCATCGCTGCGACGCTTGGCATTGACCCCACCTGTCTTTACTTTGGTCTTTTATCCGGTGCAACGCTTGGCGGCAACTGTACCCCCATCGGTGCCTCTGCCAACATCACGGGCATCGGCATTCTGCGCCGCAACGGTTACGAGGTCAAAAACCGTGACTTCTTCAAAATCGGTATTCCCTTTACCCTTGCCGCCATCATCCCCGCCTACGTTTACATTTGGTTGGTATACGGGGTGTAAAATACATGCTGAAAGCAAAAAAGGACGAGGTAACCTCGTCCTTTTTTATTAAGAATCATCCTCAAGCTTGAGAACCGCCATAAACGCCTCGGGCGACACCTGCACCGAGCCGAGCTGACGCATCTTCTTTTTTCCTTCCTTCTGCTTTTCCAGCAGCTTCTTTTTACGGGTAATATCACCGCCATAGCACTTGGCAAGCACGTC
>JBGVCY010000114.1:0-38370 GCA_045119135.1 Eubacteriales bacterium
TTCTTATCCTCAGCAGCAGCCTCGCCGGCTTCATCTGCGGGGATTTCACTTGCGTGCTCGGCGTACCAAGCAGCAGTAGCTGCGGCTTTCTTCTTCTTTACCAGAATGATAACCAGAACAACTGCGCCACCTGCAACAACAACTGCACCAACAATGATCAGAATGAGCGCCCAAATCGGCAGACCTTCTTTTTCATTGTTCTTCTTCTTGTTAATACCCTGCATCGATTCCCACCAATACTGGTCAACGATGGTGCCGGGTCTTTCGGCTTCGGGATCATCCAGATCGTCGTCGGTCAGAGCGGTTACACGGTCAGCCTTCAGTGCTGCGAAGGTGCCGCTCATCCAAGCCTTTTCGGTAGCGCCTTCAGCAATGGCAGTCAGCAGCTCGCCGGTGGTTGCATCCTGGATGGCAAGGTTACGGGTTTCTTCATCCCAAGACTTTTCCCAGTCGGTGATGAGAGAGCAGGTATCGTCATCGCTTGCGTACTCTTCCATACGGGCGGGGTCAACGTACTTCCACTGGTAGGAAGGCATCGAGCCGATCGAAGGAACCTCAACGGTGGACATAACAGCCATTTCAAGATAGCTGCATGCGATACCGATCTTTACGTAGTCATAGTTTGCATTGACATCGTACTCTGCATTCTCCTGCAGCTTGTATGCGTGATACAGCTCAGCCTTGCTTGCAGCAGGAACGTAAATGGTAGCGGAGTCTTCCACCACACCGATGATCTCGCGGCTGCCGCCGGTACCCCAACCGAAGAAGGAGAAGATCTTCTGGTTGTGAACGTAGGGGTTAGATGCGTTACCCTGAATAACGAAGTTCTCAGCAGAGGGGTCGAAATCTCTGTCGACCAGCGCGTAGATCTTCGAGCTGTTGGTAAAGCCAAGGTTCAAGCTAGCGTCAATATGAGTAGCAACGATCAGCGTGCTTTCCAGCTGCTGGAACTCGGGGGTAAATACATACTCGGGATTCTGCTCGGTACCAATGTTAACGAACGAGCCGTCGGAGTTGGTCTGATACTTCTGAATGCCCATCATTTCTGCGTAGTGATCGCGGAACTTGGGGAAGTTTGCTCTGCCATCCATAGGCTCGGCAAGCGATTCCTTCTCCCACTTCGATGCGTTTACGCAGTTATCGGACCAGAGCCAAACGATAGCAAATTCGCCGGGCTGAAGCCACATATCATTGTATACGGGGTTATCGATGGGAGCCTTGTCGTAACGGTTGGTGTTAGCCTGAGCCTGAGTCAGGCCGGTGTTGTACTTACCGTCAGTCAAGCTGCCGTTACCGTCGTAAATGTTGTTACCAAAATCGATATACACCTTGCCTTCGCCTTCTTTGGTGTTGGAGTCGCCATCACCCTTGAAGTTACCGTATTTATCCCACCAAGAGTTAGTGCCCTTATCATCAATACCGACAATAGCAACGTTGGAAAGGTTTACCGCCTGAGTGCCACGGTTGTAAATTTCGATATAGTTGTAGCAGTTGGTGGTAGGATCGGTTGCCGTTGCACCCGAGATCGAAGAGTCGATCAGAAGCTCGGTTACAATCAGGTCGCCGTTGGGGTTGTTCAGTTTGCTGCCAGTACTCATGTTCGGGGTAGTGCCATCGAACTTGGAAGCACCGATATTGATGCCTTCGGTGTAAACGCCGGTCTCGATAGCTGCCGATACAGGCAGAACTGCCAGAACCGCAAGCGTAGCGATCGCCAGAACAAGCGCCAGGATTTTACGCATGGTAAAGTACCTTCCTTTTTTCGTAGTTGTGCTTTTATTATAATATAGTTTCCGCCGTTTGTCAATAAGTTTTTTGAGATTGCGCCCTTCTTTTTGTGTAAATTATGCAAAAGCGGCAGGCACTTCCTGCTTTCTTTACTTTTTCGAAACATTTTGGCAAAAAAATTTCCATTTATCCAAACCAACCATGTGGGGCTTAACTCTCCAGCTCGCTTTTGATGTCGCGTTGCATCAGAGCACGCATCGCATCTGCGGGCGCCCTGCCCTTGTGAAGGATCTCGTACACCGCACGGGTGATCGGCATTTCCACGCCGTACACATCGGAAAGCTCGATCGCCGCTTCCAGCGCGTGGTATCCCTCGACCACCATACCGATTTCCTGCTGTGCTTCTTGGTAGCTTTTGCCTTGCCCGATCAGCTCGCCGCAGCGGTTATTGCGGCTGTGCACCGAGGTACAGGTAACAATCAGATCGCCGATGCCTGCAAGCCCCATAAAGGTGCGACGGTGGCATCCCATTGCCAACCCCACGCGGGTCATTTCCGAAATGCCGCGCGTCATCAGCATTGCCTGTGCATTGTCGCCCATCCCCATACCGCGATTGATGCCAGCGGCAATGGCGATGATGTTTTTCAGTGCACCGCAAAGCTCAACGCCCCGCACATCGGTATTGGTATATACGCGCATACAGGAATTGAAAAACACCTTGGCAACCTGCATAGCGATCGTCTCGTCCTCACACGCTGAAACAATCGAAGTGGGCAATCCCCGCGCCACCTCTTCGGCGTGTGTGGGGCCCGATAGTGCAACATACGAAAAGCGTGCCGTGGGCCGTGCGACAGACAGCACGTCGTGCATCACCTCGGTCATCGTCATGCGCGTGCCGCGCTCAATGCCCTTTGAGGCACACGCAACCACGCACCCGTCAGCAAGGAAGGGCGCACATTTTTCGGCAGTGGCGCGAACGGTGGCAGAGGGCACGACAAAAAGCACCAGCTCCCGCCCGCTGACCGCCTTACCGATATCAGCGGTATACACGATTTCGGCAGGCAACAGAACATCCTGCAAATGCGGATGGATGTGCGTACGGCTAAGGGCTTCCGCCCCCTCGGCACGGTGCGACCACACCGTAACGGTGTGCCCGTTTTTAGAAAGCAATGCGGCAAGCGCCACGCCCCAGGTTCCTGCGCCCAAAATTCCAATATTCATAGCGGCTCCTTTGATTCGTTCTTTACTGATAGTTTACCACAAAATGCCGTTTTTAGCAAGAAGCCGAGTAATATTTGCCGCATCCCAACCGTAGTGTGATCAAAGCAAACGCCCCGCGGCAGATGCCGCGGGGCTTGGTTTACGGTATCAAAAGATAGGTAACGCCCGCAAGCGAGGCTTCGCCGTTCGGATCCTCGGCGGAAAGCCCGTTTGCCGCGGCAAGATCATCGGGCGAAATTCCATACCGTTTGCCCACTTTCCAAAGCGTTTCGTCCGATGCGGGATAGCAAATCTCAACATCGGCACGTGCCAGAGGCTGGGCATCTGAAAACTCCGCCTCGCAGAGCACGCGGGCGCTGTGGCGGCAGACACCGCGCACCGACAGCTGCACCTCGGCATCCACACGCCACGCATCACGCACGGGTGTGACACGCACGATGGGCACATTGACTGACAGCAGCATATCGTCGCCGCATCCCTCGATGACGGTGCGCCACGGCAGCAGGAATTCTCCAACGCCGTATTCCCCCGCGTGGCAATACAGCACGCGGCAGGTCATTTCGCCCGACAGCGTAACACGCCCGTCGGCGGTGCTTTTCTCCTTCACATCGGCATCTGCCACAGCAAGCACCGCCACCGCCTCGGCGGGGATGCCGCGTTCGGCAGGTGACACCTCGCCCGAAATACTAAAGTTGCGGTTACAGCAGACACCCGCACGCCAGAAACGCTCCTCACTATACCCGAGCGCCGCGCTCTTGCCCGGCAGGAAAAGATCGTTGCAAAGCGCAAAGCATTCGGTGGTCTGTGCTTCGGCAGAAAGCCCCACACGCACATCAAGCAAGGTCTTTCCCTCTTCCACGCCTGCGTGGATCTCGCTGACCGCACCGCTGACGCGCCCGCGGCAATCGGGGCTTGCGCCATCCAGCGCGATCTCCTTTTCAAAGGGGATGCGGCGCACCACGGTATCAGGAACAGCACCCTCGCCCTCCTTGCAATACAGCAGAGTGATCACCGCCTCGCCGCGGCAGCGTACGGCATCGCCCACAGTGCTGACCTCGGGCAAAAACACCTCGCCGTGTGTTGCCACAAGGCGCAGATCGTCCCCTTCGTGCTCTACCACTTCAGAAAGCTCGACGGTGTCACTACCACCCGTCAGCACACGCCCGTTCTCAAGCGGCTCGCACAACCGAAGGATGCGGTCGCTGTCTTTTCCCTCTCCCTTCAGGCGCACGCCTGCCTCTTTTTCGGCGTAGCCGCACACACGGGCGTGCATACGGCAACGCACCGACAGCTTGCGCGGTCCTGTAACACGGCTGATCACCGCATCGGCAATCGGCTCTGCCGAAAGCTCGATTCCACCCGTGGCATCAAAGCCGTTTGGCAATTCCAGCGGAACGGAAAAGGCATAGCCGCCATCCTCGGTGGCGCTGTAAAGCGCACCGTCGGGACCTGTGTATAACATATCGTAGCGGCACGCGCCCGAAAAGTCGGCTTTTCCGCCACCGACAAAGCGCTGGGGCGGCAAAAAGGTGGGGCGCACCCATAAAAGACGGCTGATCTCACTGCGGTAATCGGGCAGAGTGATCTCGACAGTTGTCTCAAGCGGTATACTGCGATCCAGAAACTCCATCTGCATCCGTCCGTTTTGTTCCTCGTTTCTCTCCATAAGCCCTCTCCTTTTTTCAAATTCGATACACTATATGCGAGACGCCGCGGGAATATGAAAGAACCGAGCGTTATGCCCGGTTCCTTTTCCAGATATATAGATAGACCCAAATCGCCGCCAGCGGGAACAGCATACCCACCAGCATACCCAGCTTCATGCCAAGCTGCTCGGGGGAAAGCGCCAGATCGGCGGCAAGCGACACAAGGCGAGGAGAGAGCATCGTGGCATCGGTCACAAGTCCCACCAGCTGAGGTCCTACCGAGGCGCCGAGGTCGCCGCCTGCCGCCATCAGAGCGTAAATAAAGACACCGCCTGTTGGATAGCGATCGGATGCCACGATCAGGCTGCCGGGCCAGAGCATCGACACGCAGAAGCCTGTCAGCGCGCAGGCGAAAAGCCCCACCACGGGAAAGGGTGAGAGCGCCGCCGTGAGATAGCACAGTACCGCACCGATGGCGCCGAACGTCAGCACGCGCGCCACGTTCTTGCCGATCTTGGCGTAAAGCGAGCGACCAAGACCCATCATCACCGCAAACAGCGCCACACCAAAGATATCGCCCCACACCTTGGGGATGCCAAGCGCGCGCTCGAGATACCCCGAGCTCCATTGCGCCATGGTGCATTCGGCGGCACCGCCAAGAAAGATTGCCACCACGCACAACCACACACCGCCCTTTTTGAGAAACTGCAGGGCACCCGAGGTGCGTTCGGGAGTTTTCATCGGCGGAATGTCGGCGCCGAAGAACAGGGCCGCGGCGCACAGTGGGATCAGCAAAAAGAGCAGCGCCAGCCACTGCCAATTCTCGTGACGGAAGAAAAGCAAAAACAGCGTGCTGATGATGATCACGCCCACCACGCCCCACGCATAGATCGAATGCAGCTTGCTCATCTCACGCTCGGGATTCTCGGCAGGGATCGCCGCAACCACGGGGCTGATCAGCACCTCGCAAAGTCCGCCCGATGCCGAAAAGATAACTGTGCCGAGCAACAGCCCTGCGTACACTGCGTTCGGAAAGAGCCACGGCGAGAGGGCATAGACAAGAAGTCCCGCCACGGTCAGCACGGGCGTGATCTTAACGGTTTTGGCAATATTAAATTTGTGTGAAAAGAAAGAAAAGACCAAGTCGATACCAAGCTGTGTGACAAAATTAACCAGCACCAAAAGTCCCAGCAGCGAATACGAGATACCGTAAAGCGAGCGAAAGGTGACGAACAGCACGGGCGAGAGATTGCCCACTGCCGACATTGAGATATTGGTGACATAGCAAGCCAGCTTGACACGGCGATACTTGTGTTCCATAACAAAACTCCACAGGCAAAAGTGATAAGGAGATTGTAGCACAGTTCCCTTGGGAAAGCAAGAGAAAATAAAAAAAGAGCGCAAAGCGCTCTCCTATTTTGTGGCAGGAACTTGACCCGCGCGGGGGACACAGAACCAAAAAGGGCAGTCCGTTTGGACTGCCCTTTTTGGTGCGGGTGACAGGACTTGAACCTGCACACCGATTGGCGTAAGATCCTAAATCTTATGCGTCTGCCAATTCCGCCACACCCGCATAACAGCATCTATCTTATCACACGAAAGCGCTTTTGTCAAGTATCAAAGCATCATCGCAAGCCCCAAAAGTGCAGCAAGCAAGGCGGGTACGGAAAGGACGACACCGTACAGAATGAAGCGCCCAAAGGAAAGCGATACGCCGTGTTGGCGCAGAAGTGTCATAAACATAATGCCCGCAAGTGCACCCATCGGGGTGAAAAATGCGCCCACGTTTGAACCGATCACTGCCGCATAAAGGGCAGGCAGATGCTCGATGCTGACCACCGTGGAAAACAGCACGCTCATCGGGATATTGTTCATCAGGTTGGCGAACAGGAAGGATGCAATACCGCACCGCCAGATCTCGCCCCCGCCCAGCACAAGGCGTGCCAGCGCATCGGTCGCACCTACTGCCCCCAGCGCAAAAACCATCACAAACATTGAGATGACAAAAGGGATCACGTCAAAGGGAGCGCGAGCAAGACTTCTTTTCACCACGCCAAGACCGCGATGGCGCATCAAAAGCTCGGGGATAGCAAAGGCATACAGGGCAATACAGGCAACAAACGCCACCAGCCACATCGAAATATCCAGATACGAGGAAAGCACCAGCACCATAATACATCCGCCAAGTGCCGCCACGCCAAGCATTACGGTGGGCTTATCGGAAAGATGCTCACTCGCCTCTTCCCCTTCGATCGGTGCGGAGAGCTTGCGCGCAAACAACAACCAGAGCATCAGCAGCGAGATGCTGCCCGACAGAATGGTAGGAAACGCCATCATGCCGAAGTAAGATGCGAAGCTGATACCGTTGCCCGCCGCCAGATAAATATTGGTGGGGTTGCCGATGATCAATGCCATGCTCCAGGTGTTTGCCGCCACAAATTCGGCGATCAGATACGGGATGGGGTCAATTTTGGCGTGCTTGCTGAAATAGCAGATAAAGGGGGTAAAGGTCAGTATCACGATATCGTTTGAGGTAAAGACCGTTAGTACCGATACCACAAGATACAAGAGCAAAAACAGCTTTTTCTGGCTGTGACCCGCGCGGCGCATCACCGCCGATGCCAGATAGCGGAAAAATCCCGCTTCGTCAAGAAAGACCGACAGCAGTGTCATTGACAGAAACAGCACCAGAATCTTAATGGGGTTGACGGCGCTGTCTGCCAAAAGTCCCGCGCCGACCTCGGCAAACGAGATCGCATTGCCGCAAAGCAGGATCAGCGCCCCCGCAAGGGGTGCCACCCAATAGATGCGCACCGACAGGTGCTTGGGGTGCAGTAGCGGCTCGAACAGCGCAAGCAACGCCGTGGCAATAACCGTTATGAACGAAATGGAAATGACTGCTATCATGGCGCGCTCCTTCTCTTTTCTTCAACTCTCACAATATAGCACATCCCGTCCTGAAATGCAAGACCGTTTTGACATTTTTTGATATTTTTCCACCTACCGCATGGGAAGCGCTATGCCGTTGATCAGATCCTCAAAGCAGGGAGTCTCTTCAACCTCGAAGCGAACGCCATCGATGTGCAAAAAACGCGCAGACGTTGCACCCGTATAAGCGGAAAGCGGACGGTCGAAGGCATCGTTTGAATGTGCCGCCACCAAAATCTCGCCACCGCGGATCGAGCTGATCAGCAGCGTGTGATAAAAGTCGCCTGTACTGTTTGCCAGCTGTACCACGTCGCCCGCCACCACCTCGTTGGCGCCGACTTCTCTGCCAAAGGGACCCACGCCACCGTTTGCCGCGCGGAAGGCGGGCGCACCCGTAAAGAAATCCCAAAAATATTCCACCCCCGTAAAGGCAGGGGCGCGATCCTCGGCAGAAATGTAATACCATCCAAAGTCAGGCGTATAGTTCATCACACAGCTACCCGCCAAGATGGATTGCGACACAAAGCTGGTGCAATCGCCGCCGATTCCCGTAAAGTTATAAAACAGTGGATTGCGCCGAAACGCCCAGCGCTCGGCATACTCCAGCGCGCGCTCGCGCACGTAGGGCATCACTGCCAGCATATCATCACCTCGATCGTATCAAAAGTTATGCCATCAGCATTTGCGTGCGGCGGCAAGGGCTGCAATGCGCTCACAAAGAATCGGAAAAGGGATTCCTGCAACCTCTGCCGCAAGGGGCAACAGGCTGGTGGGGGTGAGCCCGGGCAGGCTGTTCGCCTCTAAAAATCGAGGCATCCCTGCGGCATTTTCGCGAAAATCGATCCGCGCATAATCACGCAAGCCAAGCGCCACAAACGCGGCACGTGCCAACGTTTTCAAGTATTCGGATGCAAGGGGAGAGAGCAGCGCGGGGCAGATCTCCTCGGTCGCGCCCGGTGTATACTTGTGGTGGTAATCATACACCCCGTTACGGGGTCTGATTTCAACGGGCGGCAATGCTTTTCCCTCAAGTATACTGACACTGTATTCCCTACCCGACAGAAACTCCTCGCAAAGCAGCTCTTCCTCGGCACAAAGCTCTGCAATTTCTGCCGCGGATGAAAGGATCTTCAACCCCACGCTGGAGCCGCCCGCAATCGGCTTAAGTACCACGGGCAACCCGATATCCTTCGGTAACCGATCGCCCCGTCCGATCCGTTTTCCTCTCGCCACGGGAATGCCGAACTCCGCAACGCGCGCTTTTGCCGCATCCTTTCGCATTGCCAAAGCCGAGGCATCGGGTCCCGATCCGCTATAATGATGGATCCCTTCTTTTGCCAGCGCGCGCTGGAATCTGCCATCCTCGCCTGCACCGCCGTGAAGAGCGAGAAAAACCGCATCCGAATCCCGCAAAACCCTGCACATTTCGGGGGATAATACCATTTTACACAGATCAAAGCCATTCACCGTGTGCCCGCGCTCGCGCAACGCGTCGCACACCCGTTCACCCGACGAGAGTGAAACCGTCCGTTCTGCACTATCCCCACCGTAAAGCACCGAAATTTTCATATCGCACCTCCCTTTTTCAAGGGTATGAGCAACGCATAAAAAGCGTGAGGCCCTTTGCGCAGTCGCGCAAAGGGCTTCAAAAATTATCGGTAAAGCAATACCGTTCGGTCGTTTCCGCCAAGATCTTGCCAGACACGGCTTTGGTATCCATGTTGTGTGGCAAGCGCGGCAAGCGCTTCTGCCTGGTCAAAGCCGATTTCGAATAAAAAGAATCCGTCAGGCGACAGCAATCCTTGCCATTTTTCAAGAATCGCGCGGTAAAAATCAAGTCCGTCATCACCACCAAAGAGCGCCGCCGATGGCTCGTAACGCACCTCTTGCTGTAAGTCTCCCATCGCCTCCTTGGTGATATAAGGAGGATTTGCAAGAATTGCCGCATACGTTCCTTCGAAAATGGACGTCGGCGCTGCTAATACATCGGCTTTTTTGAATTCCATCCGCGACGACACACCGTTTCGCAGGGCATTGCGCCCTGCCAATGCAAGTGTTTTGTCAAAAAAATCCACTGCCGTTGCGCTTGTATCGGGACGGGCACACAGTGTTGAGATCGCAACACAGCCACTGCCCGTGCAAAGATCCAGAAAGCGTGCGCCCTGCGGCAACAGCTCAATCGCCTTTTCAACCAACAGCTCGGTATCGGCGCGCGGAATCAAACAATCCTCGCTCACCTCATAGCATTCACGGTAAAAATCCCATTCACCAAGAAGATATTGCAACGGATAATGCGCGACTCGCTTTTCCACTGCCGCCGACAGCGCATCACCCGACAGCGATTCGCACAGCCATTTCGCCTCCATTGCGGCATTCTCGATTCCCGCCGCCTGAAGGCGCTCTTTTATTTGATTTTCCGACACGCCGTCACCCACTTTCTGAAAAAAGTATTGTGAATTTTCTTGTACACGTATTGCTTTTTGGCAAAAATATGATACAATAAAGGTAGCAGGCAAACAGAAAAGACTACTTGCCTAAAGGAGGATAAGATGGAAAAGAAAACCAATTACGGAAAAATTGTTGCGATCACCCTTGCTGTGATCAGCGCCGCATCCGCCATTGCTTATGTCATTTACCGTCTCGCCCGCAACTTCTTTACATTCTGTGATTCGTATTACGAGGATGATATCGAAGCCGCCGACCTTGATATGGACGAGGTTCTCGGCGAGGATGAGGACGACCTGCTCTTCCCCGAGGAAGAGACTGAAAAGGATGAAGCCACCGAAATGTAATCGCATCAATAGCGGCACCCGCCAACGGCGGGTGCCTTTCTTTTTGACCGTCTTTCAAAAAATCACCCCGCCGCCGAATGGCGACGGGGTGATTACAGGTTTCATTACTGAGCGTTAGTACCCTGCTGAACGAATGCTTCAACAAGATCATCCATCTGCGCATTCAGCTTGCTCTTGTACTGGTTGTAGGAAATCGACCAGGAAGAACCTGCCATTGCGCAGTGAGAAGGCAGCTCGGACATGGTGGAAAGTGCATCTGCGAAGATACGGCCAAGGTCGAAGGTAATGCCGTTACGGACATACTGGAACATTGCTGCATCATCGGGAGAGTCTGCATACTTGGTCATCATGTTCACGTAGAAGATCTCGGGAGTCGTTCTACGGTAGCCCTCAGAAGCCCAGCACTCAAGCACTGCGGTCAGCATCGAAAGGTGCTCGGTCTCGTTGGTGTGCTCTTCACCGCTTCTGGAAGCGTAGTAGCTGTTGATGAAGATACCGTAAAGGGATACAGGGTTACCCATGCAGGTGTAGTAGTTGTTCTGCTTGTAGGTATTGGTCTTGTACATAGGAACAGGAAGAATACCGTAGGAGAAGTTAACCTTCTTAGCAAGAACGCTTTCTGCCAGGTAGTTACGACCCATCAGGAACAGGCATCTGCCTTCCACGAAGGGAACGTTATGACCCTCGGAAAGCTTGGGATCCAGCTCGTAGTTCCAGCGCTCGGAGTAGTTGCAGTCAGCCTGGAAGAACTCGCCAAGGGTATCGATCAGAGTAACAGCCTTCTTCGAGCCGAAGTCCTTGGAGATGACAAGCATCTCGACGGGGTCGGTATCGACCAGACGAAGCTCGGAGCCGGTGTAGAACGCGTCAACGTGAGTCAGAAGGGTTGCGAAGCCGAAGGTATCCTGTACTTCCTTACCGGATGGGCCTCTATCCTGGTAGCAATCGGAGAACTCGATCAGCTTAGCAAGGGTCCACTCCTTTTTGGTAACAAGGTCGTAAAGCATATCCATGCCATCCTCGTGACCAAGGTCGCGTGCATCGGCGTTGTAAAGCGAGTTGAAGAGGAGCTTGTTCACGAAGATACAAGTCATCATGTAAGGAACCGAAGACGAGATATCGCCGGTGACGAAGTAGGTGGAGTCACCGAAGGAAAGCTCTTCCATAAAGTTAGAAGGCCACCAAGGCATATCGAAGTCAAGCCAGTTTTCCTCGTCGGTAAGGGGCAGCTTTGCAATATCCTTCAGATAGCCGCGCTGTGCCAACATACCTGCGGTACGGGTATAGGTAGCAATGATATCGATGGGCTGCTTACCCTGCGAATTGTATGCTGCCTCAACATATTTGGTAAACTGGTTACGGTAGGGGTTAGAACCGGGGGTAAAGCTGAAATCAAGCTCGACGTTCAGACGACCCTCAATCTGGGTGTTACGCTGTACAACAGCGTCATCAACCGAGTTACCGGAGATGCCTTCTACCTCGAACTCACGCTCCTGCTGGTAGCCCTCGCCCCATGCAAGCACGTAAACAGTTTCACCGCCATAGTTATGACCGGTGCCGAGTCTGTCCATTTCAAGACCGTTTTCGTCGTAGCCTTCCATCGTAAGACCGGTACCGTTGCCGTTGCCATCGTCATCGCAAGAAACGAAAACGACGCCCAGAGCGGCAATCATCAGAACGGCAAGCAGTAAGGAAAGCAATCTGAAGAAAGTTTTCATGTGCGTTTTGTCCCCACCCGAGTGAGAACAGCCTCCTTCTTATGTTTTTGAAAGAAATACAGTTGCATAACTGATTATACCAAAAAGAACCCGATTTGTCAATCACCTTTTTGCGTTTTTTACCATAAAAGATAATAAAAAACGCGCCGTCGGTAAAATCGCCGTTCCGCGGTACACCTCGGTTACACGAAATTTCCTTCGTTTACGATTCTATTGTAACAAAAAGCGGTGCTTTTGTCAATTCATTTTTCTCAACATTCACCAAAACAAAGGCTTTTTTTGAAAAATTTTTTGATATTTTTGCCGCGGAAGACTTAACTTTCATACGCCAATCACACAATGTTCAAAAAATCGAAACATTTTCCCCTCGCTTTTGGCGCACTAATTTCTTTTGTACACGCTTGAAAAAGCGACGGGATTGTGCTATACTGAACCCAGAAAATCCATCGAAGCAAAGAGGATCCCAGTATGAATGATATCTTTGAATCCGTCAAGCAGCTCTGCCTTTCTGCCAAGGCGGCATCCCCCGCCCTTGCGCTGACAGCAAACGACCAGCGAAACCGTGCACTATCGGCGATGGCAGATGCTCTGCTTGCCGCCACCGACGGCATTCTTGCCGCAAACGAACGTGACCTTGAACACGCCGCCGCAAACGGCGTTCCTACGGTGATGATCGACCGTCTGCGCTTAACAAAAGCTCGCATTTCCGACATTGCGGATGCGATGCGCGCGGTCACTGCCCTGCCCGACCCGCTTGCCGCACGGGAGGCGCTGACAGGCTGTAACCCCAAAATTGAGATCACCCGTGCCCGCGTACCGCTTGGCGTGATTGCCATCATCTATGAAGCACGTCCCAACGTAACCGCCGATGCGGCGGCGCTTTGTATCAAATCGGGTAATGCCGTGGTGCTACGCGGTGGCAAGGAAGCCATCGAAAGCAACCGCGCCATCGTTGCCGCCATGAAGGGCGCACTCACCACGGTCGGCATCGATCCCGCCGCGATTTCGCTGGTAGAATCAACCGACAGAGAAAGCGCGAATGCGCTGATGCAAATGCGCGGCGTTGTAGATGCACTGATCCCGCGCGGCGGAAAAAATCTGATCCGCAGCTGCGTGGAAAACGCTAAGATCCCCGTCATTGAAACGGGCGCGGGTAACTGCCACGTTTACGTGGATGCCGATGCCGACCTCCAAAAAGCGCTTGCCGTGACCGTGAATGCCAAGTGCCAGCGCCCCTCGGTATGCAATGCCGCCGAGACCCTCTTGGTGCACCGTTCCGTTGCCGAAAGCTTCCTGCCCGCCTTTTTTGCCGCGACACGCGAATGGAATCTGGAGCTGCGCGGCTGTCCCGCAACCTGCGCGATCCTACCCGAGGCGCTCCCCGCCACCGAAGAGGATTTTGCCACCGAATACAACGATTATATTATGGCGGTAAAGGTGGTGGATTCTGTCGATGCGGCAATTGCGCATATCGCCGCATACAGCACACACCACAGCGAGGCAATTATCACCGAAAACGATACCGTTGCCGCCCGTTTTTGCGGTATGGTGGATGCAGCGGCTGTCTATCACAACGCATCGACCCGCTTCACCGACGGCGGTGAATTCGGCTTTGGCGCCGAGATCGGCATCTCCACCCAAAAGCTGCACGCCCGCGGTCCGATGGGCCTTGATGCGCTGACCACGGTGAAATATATCGTCACCGGAAACGGCGCCACACGGGGTTAAAAACAAAGCAAAAAAGCGCTCCTTCTATTACAGAAGGAGCGCTTTTCTTATAGACTTTTCAAAATCTCGGCAATGCCCGCTTTGAAATCCTGCTTCGGCTGCCAGCCGGTGTCTGCCACCAGCGGGGAGATGTCTGCCTGCAGGTGCATCACCTGTCGCTCGGCGTACGGAATTTCGCCAAAGGTGAGGGGAAAGCCCGGGGCGACCACGTCGCGGATATCCTCGATATAGGTAGCAAGAGGTCTTGCCTTGCCACTTCCAAGGGTATAAACCGCACCGTCTCTGCCCTTTTCGGCAATCAGGCGGAAGGCACTTGCGGCATCGCCGCTATACAAATAATCCCACATCTGCTCACCCTTGGTGAACTTGGGGGATTCACCCGCCAGCAGCTTGCTTACAGTGGATGCCACCATACTGCCTGCACCGTCATACGGGCCGTAAATACTTAAAATACGCACCCATACGTGGCGCATTCCAAGCGCGTGCGCCGCTTCACGGGTCATCAAACCCGCACAAAGCTTACCCATACCGTAGCCCATTTCGGGAAAGGCGGGAGTGTCGGGCTTCAACAGTCCCTCTACCCTGCCGTATTCTGCCTGGGAGCCCGCACCGATGAAGACCTTACAGCCAAAGCGCTTGGCGGCATTCACCGCATCCAATGCGTGCTTCACGTTGCGATTCTGCAGATACATATCGTTGCGCGCGGCACCGACCGTGCCCTCCCACGCGAAGTGATAGAAGGCATCGTATTCCTCGCCCGCATCATTTTGAAGCGCGGCGAGCTCGTCAAGCGCACAGTAGCGCAGCTTGACCAAAGGGTGCTTCGGGATGCGGTCGTTTCTCGCCGACCCCTCGCGCGCCAGAACAAGCACGCCGATGCCGGCATCTACCAGCTCGCGGATCAGCGCCATACCAATGGCGCCCGTAGCGCCGCTGATGATTACGTTTTTCATACCGTCACCGCCCGTTTTACTTCAAAAAGCGGATCGCCTCAAACTCGTCACGGGGCAGGAAGGGCGCCATATCGTCAAGCGAGGGCGATACGATTCTGCCATCGGGCAGAACCTTGGACGAGGATTTGGGCGCGAAATTCTGCGTATGGTCGACCACAATCTCGCACACGCAGGGTCCGTCTCCTGCAAGCGCCTTGGCGATCACTGCATCGGCATCTCCCTCGGCAGTTGCCGTCAGGTACGGAATACCGAAAGCATCAGCAAGCTTACCAAAGTCGGGGAAGCCCACGCCGCTGTCGGCATCGACACCGATCATCGGGGGCTTGAAGAGGTTGGTCTGGGTCTGACGGATCGAATGGTATCCGTTATTATTCAAAATGAAGAGCTTGAGATTCAGCCGATTGTGTGCGATGGTAGCCAGCTCCTGAATGTTCATCATCACACTGCCGTCGCCGTCGATACAGACCGTGCGGCGCGTGTTATCCGACACAGCTACACCAAGGGCGGCAGGAAGACCATAGCCCATAGCGGCACAGCCCGAGTTGGTGAACATACGCTGACCTTGTTTCATCTTGCTTGCCTGGAAGGTTACCACGCAGGCACTGCCGTTGCCGCAGATCACGCGGTCGGTCTCATCCAGCGCATCAAACAGCTTGTCGACAAACACGTAAGGATTCATCGGAGTTGCATCCTCTTTGTGGTAGAAAGGAAGCGTTGCGGGATATTTCGCCACCAGATCGCGGCACCATTTGACGAATGCGGCGTGTGCGGGAGCGGGTGTGTATTCCTCGGCAAGCAGGGCGTTTGCAAAATCCTTCACATCGGCGCAGATACCCATATCAGGGGCAATGGTGGGCTTTTTCAGCTCTTTTTCGTCAATATCCACGACGATCTTATAGGCATTCTTGGCAAAGTCGAAGCGGTTGTAGCCGATCATACGAATATTGAGGCGACAGCCAAGGCTAAGGAGAAGGTCGCAGTTCTGCACGGCAAAGTTGCCGGGACGTGTACCAACCGTGCCGGGCATACCCGCAAAATAGGGGTTATCGAAGGCAACGGCATCATTGGCGTTCCAAGCGGTCACCACGGGAATGCCCAGCTTTTCGATCAGCGCCAGCACCTCTTTTTCGGCATTGCCAAGGCGAACGCCCGTGCCGACAAGTGCGAGAGGCGCTTTGGCATTTTTGATCTTTTCCAATACCGTTTGGGCGGTTTCCTTACTGACAAGGGGTGCCACGGGGGTATTTTCGGGGGTGAAATGTGTCAGGTCATCGGTCTCGATCATAGCGCCCTGCACGTCAAGCGGGATATCCAGCCAAACGGGGCCGCCACGACCTGTGGTAGCAAGGTGAAATGCCTTTTCCAAATGATAGGCAATCTCAGTGGGCTCGGTCACCATAACGGCATATTTGGTCATATTGGAAACAGAGCCGATGATATCGAATTCCTGGTCGCCAAGCTGACGAAGTCCAAGCTCAGGGCAGGACCAAGTGGTGGTCTCGCGCTTCACCTGACCCGAAAGCACAAACATCGGGATCGAATCCAGCCACGCGCCCATAGCACCCGTAATCGCATTGGTGCCGCCGGGGCCGCTGGTAACGCAGACAAGCGCCAGCTCACCCGTCATACGGGTATAGCCCTCTGCCGCGATCGAGCAAGCCTGCTCGTGATGGTTGAAGATGCAACGCATCCCCTCCTGATGGCCGATGGCATCATCCAGGTGCATTGCGCCGCCGCCCGTTACCATAAAGCAATCGTGCACGCCGCGATCAACAAAGAACTGCGAAATGTATTTTGCTACCTTGATTTTCATAAATTACCTCACACGTAGTCAAGAATATCCGTCGCACGGTCAACAAAAGCAACGGCGTTCGTGTTGTGTATCTCATCGGGGTCGCGGAATCCAAAGCCATAGGTCACGCCGATAAAGGGAACGCCCAATGCGGCAGCTCCCTTTGCATCGTGCACGGTATCACCGATCATCAGCACGCGCTCGGGCGAGGTAACGCCCGCATCGCGAATGCACTTTTCGATGATGTCGCGCTTTGAGAGCTTTCCCTCGGCATCCGAGCCATACAGAATATCGGTATAGCGATTAAAGCCAAAGTGACAAAGCAAAGGCAAGGCGTAGGATTCACGCTTATAGGTGGCGACTGCGGGCTTGATGCCGCGCGCGACAAGTCCCTCAAAAAGCGTAAATATCCCCTCATATGGGTCGGCTTTCATCAGATGATCGGTCTGATAAGACTTGCGGAAAATCGCCGCCGCACGCATTACCTCGTCGGGGGCAAGCCCTGCGATATTGGCAAAGCCCATTTCAATGGGCGGGCCGATAAATGCCGCCATTTTTTCGGCATCGGGCACGGGATATCCCATCTCCGCGATGGCATATTCCACAGCTGCCAGCACACCGGGGGCGGTATCAAGCAGTGTGCCGTCCAGGTCAAACACCGCCAGATCGTATTTGTTCATATCATTCACCGTAACGCGTTTCGGTAAGGAAGCTGACCTCGATCTTGTCCTTCACACTATCCAGGAATGCGGTCATATAAGCGTTGAGGTCTTCTGCCTTTTTCTTGACAAAGTCATACTCCATACCCGACGCAAAATAGTTGGTACGTCTTGCCGAATATCCGTCAAATCCTGCCAACGTGACACGGGGACAGCCGAAGCGGATCAGCGCCTTGAGCATCATGGCAAGCGAGTTGTCGATAAACTCGGCATCGGCATCCATCAGGCTGCTGAAGTTCAGCGTATACGCGAACGCCTCGGGCGAGGTGCCGGTAACATTCGAGGTAGCGATCACTGCATAGTTCTCGCGGCTGAGGGTCGTAGCCAGCTGCACGTAGCGTTTGGAGTTGCTAAGGAAAATATAATCGGGACGGAAGTTATCGTTGACGAAGTTGATCGAGATGACAACGGGCTTCTTTTCCTCGATATAATCGGCGATCTCCTTCTTCTGCTTCTTGATCGAGGCGCCAGGACCCAGCACCAGAATATCCTTGCCTGCAAGCACCTCGGAAAGGCGTGCGGCATCAGCCTCGTCATTGATTTCATTCACCTGATAGTTGACGTAAAGCTCCTCGATATAGTTCTTATCGTAAAGCAGCTTCTTTTCGCCCTGCAGACTGCCAAGGATCTCGTTGATCGACTTGATCGAAAGCGTTCGCTTCGCCATCAGGTAGGAAACGTAGTTGGGGTGGCAATCATTGTAAGCGGCAATGAAATAGAAAATGCTATAACCCCATGTGGGCGTTTGGTAGAATTCCGATACGCTGGTATCGATCGCCTCCAGGATCTGACCGACCTGATACTTGGTACCAAAGGAATTGTTCATATGCATCGCGATCAGCTCAAGAGGGGCGTTACCTGCGCTTTTACCCATACCGCAGATCGTGCCGTCAACCACCATCGTGCGCTCGATCTTGTTTGCCAGCATCGAGATGCAATTGGCATAGCCCATCTGGAAGTTGTTGTGCGCGTGGTAGCCAAGGCCGATCTCGGGATCGAGATTGTCGTTGAGCAGTCTAAAGTAGTGCATCAGGTTGTTGCGGTGCATCAAGCCGTAGGTATCGACCATCGACACGGCATAGGGCTTGACATCGTTGGCAAGGCGGATGAGATCCAGCATCTCGTCATCGTCATAGCTGGTGACAGACACCAGCTGTGCAAATACCTTATAGCCCTTTTCCTTCAGTGCGCGGCAATATTCCATGGCGGGCTCGCGCAGATGCTTTTTGAAAATAACGCGGATACCGTCAAGATAGCTTTCGCTGCAGGGCTTGATATGTTCAAGCGAGCAGGTGCCATAGTCGATCATACCCACGATCATAGCGCCCTTGCGATCCAGCTTTCCGTAAATTTTTTCTACGCTGTCGGTATCGGGCATAATGCTGCGGTCCATATCGAAGGGACGGCGCTCGTCAAGAAAGCCGACCTCGATGATATCAACACCGACATCCACCAATCTTTCAAAAATATTGACAATGTTATCGTGGCCGAAATTCCAGTCGTTGATATAGCCGCCGTCTCGAAGCGTGCAGTCAAGCAATTTGATCTGATTCATAAACATTCTCCTTGATTTTAAGACAAAGCTTTTTCGCTTATTTTTCAAGATCTTCCCGCCGCCTTGTCAAAAATTTGGCAATACGGCATTTGCATTATTATAGCATAAATGCTATACCTTGTCAACGCAAAACGTCGGGTTTCGTCGTTTCGACTATAATTTATCTGTAGTATACGTAGTAAACAATGATGGTACGCACCTTACCGCCGTGCTCAAGATCGGGCGCGGTGATGATCACGCCGTCCTTTGAGAGCAGCTCCGCCGCCTGACAGTCGGCGATCTTGCAACGCATCAGCACGTCAGCCGAGGCAAAGACCAGCAGCTCGTCATCGCGGATGTTAAGGCCGCCCGATCTGCCGATCACCTCGTCAACGTTATTGATGCGCTCGGTCACATATTTGACGTGATGACCGCAGATGCGCTCTGCCATTTCCCTGCGATAGCGGTAGCTTTCGGGGTTTTTGGATGCCGTTAATTTTTTGAACAGCTTGCCAAACACTTATCTCACTCTCCAAATCTTCACTTCGTCGGGCGCCACACGCACCGTGCCGCGCTCGTGCTTGCCGTCAAGCAAGCTTTCTGCCGCACGGGGCAACATCAGCGTGAAGGGCGCATCCCCCCTGTTGGCGGCAACGATCAGGTGACCCAGCTCATTCTTGCGCTCGAAGGCAAGCGCGCGCTCACTCTCGGCAAGAATCTTGAAATCGCCCGCGGCAAGCACGGGGTTTTCGGCTCGGATCGCGCCAAGCTTGCGGTAATGTGCAAGGATCTCCGCATCCTCTTTTCCCCACGGGAAGGGACGGCGGCAGAAGGGATCGTGATAGCCTTCAAGTCCTGCCTCGTCACCATAAAAGACAGACGGTATGCCAAACGCCGTGAATTGCAGGGCGGATGCCATCATCAGTCGCTTCTTGGCAAGCGCGCGCTCCGCGCTATCAAGGCGTGCCACGCGCAGCTCGGCATTGGTGCGGCTGCCATCGTCGGGCGCGCCGCCAAGCACGGTAAGAATGCGCTCGGTATCATGAGTGGAAAGCAGGTTCATCAGCGCGTGACAGACCTCGGTGGGGTAGGATCCCCACAGCTCGCGCAGTGCGGCGCAAAGAGCGCCTGCATCGCCGTCATTTACAAAAGAAATGATACCCCGTCGCAAGGGATAATTCATCACACCGTCCAGCTGTCTGCCGCGGAAATAGCGGCGGCGCTTGCCGTATGCGATCTTATCGGCGGCGTTTTCCCACACCTCGCCAAGGATCACGCCCTTACCATCGGTGGCGTTTCGCACGCGATAGCAAAGCTCGTCAAGAAAGGAATCGGGCAGCTCGTCGGCGACATCAAGTCGCCACGCATCCACGCCCATACGGGTGTATTGATCAATCACGCCACCCTCGCCCACGAAGTAGCGATGCACCTCGGGGTTGGCAAGGCAGAGCTTGGGCAGGATCTTGATATCCCACCAGCACTCGTAGGAATCGGGAAATTTCTTAAAATAGAACCAATCGTGGTAAGGGGAATCTATGGATTGATAAGCACCCGTGGTGGGATATTTTCCAAATTGATTGAAGTATTTGCTGTCACTGCCCGTGTGATTGAAAACGCCATCCAGCATCACGCCGATGTTGCGCTCTTTACACGCGGCAAGCAGTGCCGCCAAGCCTTCTTTTCCGCCAAACTGCGGATCGACCTCGTCATAATCGCCCGTATCGTACTTATGATTCGATGCCGCGCGGAAGATCGGGCTTAAATAGATCACACCGACGCCAAGCGACTGCAGGTAATCCAGCTTGTCAATAATTCCCCACAACGTACCGCCAAAAAACTCGTCATTGGCGACAGGTGCGCCGGGATATGCGCCAAACTGTTCGATCTCTTCATCCCACGTTTCGTGGTAAACGGCATCGGCGCGCCTTTCGCCCTTTCCGGGGGCGAAGCGATCCACAAAGATATGATACATCGTGCGACCTTGGAACCAAGCGGGAGTTTTGATATCCCGTTCGGTGACCAACAGGCGGAATCTGCCCGCAGGATGTGCATTCAGCGTGAAGGTGACGTTATCGCGGGTGTCGGTAAACAGCGTATCAGCACCGCGCAGGAAAAGATATTCATAATAAAAAAGCCCGCCTGTTTCCTCTTTACACAGCTCGGAAAGAACAAGCGAAATGCGATAGACATCCACCCCTTTGGCGGTGGACACAAATTGCAGGGGGTAGTCGTGATCCGCACCGCCGTCTGCCGCAAGGCGCAGAAGAACGCCCGCCGCACCGAGGGTGCGCGGGACACGGATCGATATGTTGAGGGTGTCGGTGACCGAAAATGCACCCCGTGTGGAGACATCTCTGCCACCCACCGTCTTAATGACGGCGGGCAGCAGAGTGTTGTTTTGTTGTTTTGGCAGCATTATTTCACACCCGTAAGACGGCGGATTTTCCAGATACGGTCAGCGTATTCGCGGATGCTGCGGTCAGCGGCAAAGTGACCTGCTGCCGCAATATTGTGAAGCGACATACGGTTCCAGCGCTCGCGGTCGGCATACACCTTCAGCGCATCCTGATGTGCCTGGCGGTAGGATTCAAAGTCTGCAAGGCAGAGGTAAGGATCGGCAAAGCCGTTACCCGACAAGAGGTAGTTGGCAATATCGCCGAAGGACTCGCCTGCGAAGCCCGTGTGCAGATAGTTGACAATGCGTGCAAGGCGCTCGTTCGAGGTGTAGTACAGTGCCGAACGGTAGCCCTTGGCAAGCAGATCCTGCACCTCAGGTGCAGTAAGACCGAAAATGAACATATTTTCGGGACCGGTTGCTTCCTGCATTTCGACGTTTGCGCCGTCCAACGTACCGATGGTCAACGCGCCGTTGATCATCAGCTTCATGCAACCCGTACCGCTGGCTTCCTTGCCTGCCATCGAAATCTGCTCGCTGATCTCGGCAGCAGGAATCAGGGTCTCTGCCATCGTAACGTTATAGTTTTCAACAAAGATGAGGCGCAGCTTTTCTGCGATCTGCGGATGCTGCTCGATATCGCGCTCGATCATGCAAAGCAGCTTGATGATGCGCTTTGCCATATCGTAGCCGGGAGCCGCCTTTGCACCGAAGATGAAGGTCTGGGGCTGAATATCCAGATTGGGATTTTCCTTCAGATCCAGGTAAAGACCGATCACGTGCAGGGCGTTCAGCAGCTGGCGCTTATACTCGTGCAGACGCTTGATCTGCACATCAAAGAGCGAGGTGGGATCGATGTGCTTACCCGTCTTCTGATGGTAAAGATCAGCGAAGCGCACCTTGTTCTGATACTTGATCTTCTCCAGGCGCTCCAGCACCGCCTTATCATCGGCAAACTTGGCAAAGTCAGCAAGCTTTTCGGGCTCCTTACGGTAAGAGGTGCCGATGCACTCGTCAAGCAGACCTGCCAATGCAGGGTTGGAGTATACCAGCCAACGGCGGTGTGCAATGCCGTTGGTTACATTGTCGAAGCGATCGGGATACATACGGTAGAAATCGCGGAACACGGTATCCTTCAGAATGTCGGAGTGCAGTCTCGACACACCGTTGACGGCGTGAGAGGCAATGACCGAAAGGTTTGCCATACGCACTCTGCCATTGGCGATCACGCTCATATTCGAGATGCGATCCCACTGACCGGGGTAGAAATTCCATGCCTCACGGCAGAAGCGCTCGTTGATCTCCTTGAGGATCTGATAGATACGGGGCAGACGGAGAGCGAAAAGATCCTCGCTCCAGGTCTCAAGTGCCTCGGGCAGAACCGTATGGTTGGTATAGGAAACCGTACGGGTCACGATGCTCCACGCATCGTCCCAAGAGAAGTGATAGTCGTCAATCAGGATACGCACCAGCTCGGGCACGCACATAGCAGGGTGGGTATCGTTGATGTGGATCGCCACCTTGTCGGGCAGATTGTCAAGTCTGCCGTAAACCGCCATATGGTCACGGATGATGCTCTGGCAGGATGCCGACACCAGGAAGTACTGCTGCGACAGGCGTAGCGTCTTACCCTCGGAATGGTTATCCGAAGGATACAGTACCTTGGTAATGATCTCGGCGTTGGTCTGCTCTTCCAGGGCGGCAGTATACTGACCCTGCGAAAAAAGACCCATATTAAAGTTCTGCGTGCTGCGTGCGCGCCACAGGCGAAGCTGGGAAACAGCATCGCTGTCAGCGCCCGAGATCATCATATCGTAAGGAACGGCTTCCATATCCTCGCCGCCCTCGTAAATGATCTCCAGGTGTCCGTCGCGCCACTCCTCACGCACGCGACCGCCCATATGCACCTTGTAAATGCGGTCGGTACGCGGTACCAGCCACACCTCGCCACCGGGCAGCCATACATCGGGCAGCTCGATCTGCATACCGTCAACAATCATCTGCTTGAACAGACCGTAGTCATAGCAGATCGAGAAGCCGGTTGCAGGGTAATCAAGAGACGAAAGCGAATCCATAAAGCAGGCGGCAAGACGGCCAAGACCGCCGTTGCCAAGGCCTGCATCGGGCTCACACTCGTAAATATCCTCCAGCTCAAAGCCCAGCGCAGCAAGCGCCTTACGGTATTCCTCCTGCAAGCCAAGGTTGCAAAGATTGGTTTTGAGAGATCTGCCGAGCAGGAATTCCATGCACATATAATACACGCGCTTGGATTCGGTGCGATTGACCTTTTTCTTAAATTGTCCGCGCTTCTCGGTCAAGATCTCTTTGACGGTCATCGCCGCGGCCTTATAGACCTGATCGCGCGATGCCTCCTTGGGGGTGCAGCCGAAATGACGGGAAAGCTTTTCTTCAATGCCTGCGCGCACCTCGCGTGCGCTGGGTTGGTAGTTCATAAATATCCTCCGAAAATTGGTTTACTAATAAATATTATGTCAGGTCACCGTACATACGGTCATAGCCAAGTGCCGATTGCTTCCAAGAGAAATCGGTAGACATGATCTTGGCGATCAGCTTGTCGCGCTTTGCCTCGTTGCGCCACAGAGCAATAGCGGCTCTGGTACGCTCGGCAAGCTCGGCGGGGTCATAGTTGGCAAAGGTAAAGCCGTTGCCCATCACCTTACCATCCTTTTCCCAATAGCCCTTGATGGAATCGTAAAGGCCGCCGGTCTCGCGCACCACGGGAATTGCACCGTAGCGCGAGGCGATCATCTGCGACAGGCCGCAGGGCTCGCTCTTCGAGGGCATCAGGAAGATGTCACAAGCGGCGTAGATCTGCTTGGCAAGGTCGCGGTCGTACTTCAGCAGCACGCACACCTTCTCTGGGAAGGCGGCTGCAAGCTCGGCAAAGAACCTTTCATAACGCTCGTCACCGCGCCCCAGCACCACCAGCTGCACATCCTCTTCGGCAAGCAGCTGCCAGACCATATTCGAAATCAGGTCAAGACCCTTGTGTGCCACAAGACGGGAGATCACGGCAAGCAGAGGTACATCACTGCGAAGGGGCAAGCCGCAAGCCGCCTGCAGAGCGGTTTTGTTGGCTGCCTTGCGATCTCTGGTGCGGGGACCGAACTTGGATGCAATTACTTTGTCCTTTGCAGGGTTGTAATATACGTAATCGATGCCGTTCAGAATGCCCGACAGCTTGCCGCGTGCATCACGCAGGATGGGGTCAAGACCGTGTGCATATTCGGGGCTGCAGATCTCCTCGGCATAACGGGGGCTGACGGTGGTCACGCGGTCGGCAGTAACGATCGCACCCTTCATCAGGTTGATGCAACCGCCAAAGTCCATACGTGCCGCCTCGTCTGCGCCAAGCGAGAAGACGTCACCGAGAATGGCAAAGGAATATTTGCCCTGATATTCGATGTTGTGAATGGTAAATACCGTACGGATGTCACCGTAGCCGGGACGGGTACGGTAAACGGCATCCAGATACACCACCGAAAGCGCCGCCTGCCAATCGTGGGCGTGCAGCACGTCGGGATAGAAATCAAGATGCGAAAGTGCTTCCATAGCCGCCATGCAGAAGAAGGCATAGCGCTCGCCGTCGTCATACTCTCCGTACAGCGCACCGCGCTTGAAGTAGTATTCGTTATCGATAAAGTAATAGGTAACGCCATCACGTACCAACGATTTCACGCCACAGTACAGCTTACGCCATGCAAGATGCACGGTAAAGACAGCCTCCTCCTTCATCTGGGCGCGCCACGTATCCGAGATTTGACCGTAAAGGGGCATCATGACACGTACGTCGGTATCGGGCAGAGCCGCCAGCGCCGCGGGCAGAGAGCCAAGTACATCGCCAAGACCGCCCGTGGCGGCAAAGGGCATTGCTTCAGCGCCGACAAACAGAATTTTTTTCATAGAGTTCTCCTTGTATTTTGCGATATTGAAAAGATACATCCCGCCTTTGTTTTCGCAAAGGCGGGGTGCCTTAGAATCAAACCGTCATACCCTTTCCGATATAGAAGGGCAGCGTTTCGTGACCGCACAGCTCACGGTCATTGCGGATCACTACGTCCTTATCGGTGATCACACAGCCAAGACGGACGTTCTCGCCCGTAAAGGTATCCTGCATCAGAATCGAATTCTTGACCACCGTTCCCTTGCCAATGTGTACGCCGCGGAACAGGATCGAGTTTTCGACCTCGCCCTCGATCACGCAGCCGTCTGCGATCAGCGAATTCTTGACCTTCGCCGTGGGCAGGTAGCGGGTGGGAACCGAGTTGCGGATCTTGGTGAAGATGGTCTGGTTGCGGCGATAGAAAAGGCTTTCGCGTGCCGCAGGCTCCAGCAGCTTCATCGAGCAACGGAAGTAGCTTTCGATCGAATTGACACGGGCAAAGAAGCCGTCGTAATTGCAAACGAAGAATCTGGCGTTGCCGAGATTGCGGTAGATGATATCCTTATAGAAGCTGGTCTGTCCGCGCGTGATGGCTTCGCTTACCACACGCTGCAGATACGAGCGGCGCACCACAAAGATGTCGGTGCAGACCTGCACCTTACCGGTTTGACCGTCATATTCGGTGATATCAAGCAGCTTACCGTCGGCATCTGCCACAGGCACTTCTGCGTTTGCATCCAGCGCCTGCACGTCGGTATCAACCGTAGCTGTGATCAAGGTGATATCGGCATTGTTTTTCTCGTGCTTCTTGATAACAGAGGCAAGATCAACGTTGCAGATCACGTCGCAGTCCGACAGCACCAGCAGCTCCTCGGTACAGCGGTCGATGAAGTTCATCACGCCCATCAACGCCTCAAGACGGGTGGAATACACCTTGTTTGCCGTAGCATTGTCATAGGCGGTGATGAAGGGGGGCAGGATCTTGATACCGCCGTGGCGGCGGGCAAGATCCCAGTCCTTGCCGTTGCCGAGATGGTCAAGCAAGGATTGATAGTTGTAATGGGTGATAACACCAACCTTGGTGATACCC
The DNA here is from genome assembly GCA_045119135.1 of Eubacteriales bacterium. GTDB lineage: Bacteria > Bacillota > Clostridia > Oscillospirales > CAG-272 > Firm-07. The sequence goes on from JBGVCY010000114.1 coordinate 26,149, forward strand.
GAGTTTACCATATTGGAAAGTGCAAAGTCAATCAGGCGATAGCGTCCGCCAAAGGGGATGCTTGCCATGGTGCGACGTGCCGTCAATTCGGGGATAGCCGCATCGTGAATGTTCGAGAAAATAAGTCCTGCTGCCTTCATATTCTTCCCCTCCTTTTTTATTGCGGCAGGATCGCGCCGTCCGCGACCACTGCATTGTCGTCGACCACAGTTCCCTCGCCGATCACGGCGATGCCTGCGGCATCCTTGCGCGCCTTGCCGACGCGGGCGTTCTTGCCGATCTTAACATCACAGTCGATGATTGAGTAACGCACCTCAGAGCCCTCTCCGATGACGCAATCGCCCATCAGAACGGCATCCTCTACCACGGCGCCGGGCATGACGCGAACGTTGGCGCCCAGCACGCTGTTGCGTACCGTGCCGTAAATTTCACAGCCCTCGGTGATCGAGGAGTTTTCAACCAGACCGTCGGGACCGACGAACTGGGGCGTGGTGTTTTCGTGACGGGAAAGCACGCGCCAGCCGTTTTTCGCAAGGGTCAGCGCGGGGCGCTCACCCAGCAGGTCCATGTTCGCTTCCCAGAGCGAATCGATGGTACCCACGTCCTTCCAATATCCCTCGAAGGCGAATGCCATCATTTTTTCACCTGCGGCAAGCATGGTGGGAATGATGTTCTTACCAAAGTCGTTCGAGGATTTGGGATCCTTGGCATCAGCGGTCAGATAATCGACCAGCTTTTTGCGCTTGAAAATGTAAATACCCATCGAGGCATTGGTGCTTTCGGGCTTCTTCGGCTTCTCGGCAAAGCGGGTGATGCGACCCGTTTCGTCGGTGGTCAGAATACCGAAGCGGCTTGCCTCCTTCAGGGGCACATCGATCACGGCAATGGTGCAATCGGCATCGTTTGCCTTGTGATACTCCAGCATTTCGGCATAGTTCATATTATAAATATGGTCGCCCGACAGGATCAGCACGTGCTCGGCGTCATAACGCTCGATAAAGTTGAGATTCTGATAAATGGCATTTGCCGTACCCTTATACCAGTCAGCGCCCGACTTGCCCTGATAGGGGGGGAGAATCTTAACACCGCCATAGTTGCGGTCAAGGTCCCAGGGAAGGCCCGTGCCGATGTACTCATTCAGTACCAACGGTTGATACTGGGTCAATACACCGACGGTGTCAAGGCCCGATTGGACGCAGTTGGAGAGGGGAAAATCGATGATACGGTATTTTCCACCGAATATAACGGCAGGCTTTGCGGTTTTGGCGGTGAGTACCGAAAGTCGGCTGCCCTGCCCGCCTGCCAGAAGCATAGCGACGCACTCTTTTTTCTTAAACATCTTGTTTCCTCCTATCTATAATGTCTAAAAAAGATTCTAAATTGGGGGGATCGCAGAAGCCGCATCGTGCGGAAAAGGGATGTGCGAGGGTTATTTGCTGTTTTTCTTTCTTGTGGGGTTGCGGCGACGGCAACGCAGGATCAGCGCGCCATAGGGCGGGATCGAAAGCTTTGCTGAAACGCTTTGCCCGTGCATCGGCTTTTTCTCGGTGCAGATGTCACCTGCGTTGGCAACACCCGTACCGCCAAAGTCGGTGTGATCGGAGTTGAATACCTCCTCCCACTTGCCGTGGATCGGCAGGCCGATTCTGAAGTTATCGCGCGGCACGGGGGTGAAGTTGATGATGACGACCAGCTCCCTGCCCTTTTTGTCAAAGCGGCGGTAGGAGACAATGCTCTGCTCGGCATTGTCGGCATCGATCCAGGAAAAGCCGCCCCATTCGGTATCGCGCTCATACAGCTCGGGATGCGCAAGATAAAAATGGTTCAGCGCCGCCGTGTAGCGTTGCATTTCGGCGTGCTTGGGATAATCCAGCATAAACCATTCCAGCTCGTTTTCAAAATCCCACTCGCGGAAGGGGCCGTATTCACAACCCATAAACAGCAGCTTTTTGCCGGGATGTGTCATCATATAGGCAAGATACGCGCGCGTAGCGCCGAACTTTTCCTCATACGGAACGGGAGCGCGGTCAAGCAGCGATTTCTTGCCGTGCACCACCTCGTCGTGCGAGATGGGCAGGATATACTTTTCATTAAAGGAATACGTGATTGAAAAGTTGATGCGGTTGTGCTGAAACTTACGGAAGAAGGGGTCGGTGGAATGGTATTCCAGCGAATCGTTCATCCAGCCCATATTCCACTTGTAGGTAAAGCCAAGTCCGCCGTTCTCGCGCGAGGTAAGGTTGCCCCACGCGGTAGATTCCTCGGCGATCATCATCACGTCGGGGTATTTGCCGCGCAGATGGTCGTTCAGCTTCTGGAAGAAGGCGATTGCCTCCAGGTTGCGGTTATCGCCGTGCACATTCGGCACCCATTCCTCGGGAGTGCGGTCGTAATCGAGATACAGCATCGAGGCAACGGCATCCACGCGCAGACCGTCGGCGTGGTATTTTTCAATCCAGAACGCGGCGTTGGAAACAAGGAAGCTTTGCACCTCCTCGCGTCCCACGTCAAAGCAACGTGTGCCCCATCCGCGATGCTCTTGTCTGTCCTTGCCCTGATACTCGTAAAGGGGCTGACCGTCAAATTCGTAAAGACCGTGTGCATCCTTCGGGAAATGGGCGGGCACCCAGTCAAGGATCACGCCGATTCCCGCCTCGTGAAAGGCATCGACCAGAGCCATAAAATCATCGGGAGTGCCATAGCGCGAGGTAGGCGCGTAGTAGCCCGTTACCTGATAGCCCCACGAGCCGTCGAAGGGATGCTCCATTACAGGCATCAGCTCAACGTGCGTAAAGCCCATCGATTTGACGTAGGGCGGCAGCTCGTTTGCCAACTCACGGTAGGTGTAATAGCTGCCGTCGGCGTGGCGCTTGAAGGAGCCAAGATGTACCTCGTAAATATTCAGGGGCTGTTCATAGATGGTTTTGGGCGACATGGTTTTTGCGCGGTGCGCCAACCAGCCCGCATCCCGCCACTGATATTTGGAGATATCATAGCAGATCGAAGCAGTCTCGGGCTTCAGCTCGGCGTAAAAGGCGTAAGGGTCTGCCTTATAGCGGTCGCCGTGCGGGGTCTTCAGCTTGAATTTATAAAGCGAGCCCTCGCCGAAGCGGTCGCTTGTGATCATCCCCTCAAACACGCCGCCATCGCTGATGCGTGTCAGCGGATCGGAATCGCACCAATGGTTGAAGTCGCCAACCACGAACACTTCATAAGCGTTGGGCGCCCAAACGCGGAAGACAAAGCCGCCCTCAACAGGATGAACGCCGAAGTAATCGTAGCTTTGGTAGTTCGTGCCTTGGTGAAAGAGATATGCGGCAAGGTCACTTTGGTTTCTCATATCGTTCATCCTCCTTTTTTGATCGGCATGCTTGATGTATATATTAATTATACACTATTTGTTAATAAATTACAATCATTTCTTTTCAGTTTTCTTCGTTTATTTTTTAACAAGACAACATTTTTCTGCCAATTTCGCATTCGATAGCAAAAAACGGCAAAACGGTGTGCTTTTTTCGTTTCTTCCCCCGATTTTTTGTTTGTTGTTATCCGCAATTTTTTTCGTTCGTTTTCGATACCGTTTGTACCTCTTTTTTAAAAAGAAGGACGTTTTTGAAAAAACTTTTTTTGCCATTCTTCAATCCATTGACTTTCACGCCCCATTCTGTTATAATATTAAGATGAGATAGTAGGGAAAGGGGTGGCATCGTGCAACGACATTTCGCATCCGTGGCAGGAAATGCCACGCTTCTGTCAAGGCTTGGTGCCGAGCTTACGGGCAACTCCGTTTCTCACGCTTACATCATCGAAGGATGCCGCGGTATCGGTAAAAAAACGCTGGCACGTGAGCTTGTTATGGCGCTTGCCTGCGAAAAACGCACCGAAAGCGGCGCTTCTCTGCCCTGCGGAACCTGCGCCACCTGCCGCAGAATCGCATCGGGTCTTTGCCCCGATGTGATCTGGGTCACCCGACCCGAGGGCAAGGTCTTTATTCCCGTAGATACCGTGCGCGATCTGCGCCAGAGCGTGTCGGTCGTTCCCAACGATTTGTCCTTCAAGGTCTATATCATTTGCGATGCACATACGATGAATCAGCAAGCGCAGAACGCACTGCTTCTGACACTTGAGGAACCGCCCCCCTTTGTGCTGTTCCTTCTTTTGACCGAGGATGCAAGCGCCCTGCTTGAGACCATTCGCTCCCGCGCGCCGATCCTGCGTATGCAACCGGTTGGTGAGAGTGAAATGCGCGCTTTCCTGCTCTCTCCCGAGCGCGAGCCGAAGCTGCTGCGTGCCGCGCGTGACCTTTCGGAAAACGCTCCCGCCGATTTTGATGCGTTGATCACCGCCTCAGGCGGCGCGATCGGCAAGGCGCTGGAGCTGTTGGACGACAAGAAACGCGAGCCGATGCTGGAAAACCGCGCGCTGATCACAAGCACGGTAACCCTGCTTGCCACACGCACGCGCACCGACGAGCTGATGACCACGCTTTTTGCATTTGGCAACAACCGCGAAGAGGTCATCGACCGCCTCGCTCTCTTACGCCTTGCTCTGCGCGACCTTTTGGCGCTTGGTCTTTCCGAGGAAGCACCGTTGCTGTTTTTCACCGACCGCGACCAGGCGATCGAGCTTTCCGAACGCTTTACCGCTACCCGTCTGCTTGCCATTGGCAACGCCATTGAGGCAACGACCGATATGCTGGCAGAAAACGCCAATTTGCGCCTTGCGCTGACACAGCTTCTCACAACCCTTATTAGATAAGAATACGGACACAGTTCCACGAACGGAGTTAATATGGAAGATAAAAAGAAACGATTTTCGCCCCACCGCGAGGGCGAGCATAAAGAAGGAAACGGACAGCGCATTTCGGTGCGTCCCGGCAACTTCACCCCGCCTGCCGAGCAGAGCGCACAGCGCGCACAGCAAAGCAAGCGGCGCGAGCAGGGTCGCCCCGCGCCCGAGAACGCGCGCCGCGATGGACAGAAAAACGGCGATAACCGCCGACACGGGGATAAAAACAGTCCCAACAACGCCAGCAACAACAATGCCAATAACGGCACCAACAACAGTGGTGCACAGGGTGGAAACGGCGGTCGCCGCCGCAACCGCCGCAATCGCAACCGCAACCGTCAGCACGACGAAAAGCACACCCAACAGCATGTCGCACATCCCGTAGCGGCTCCCGCCGCGGCACCTGCCGCAAAGGAAAGCGCGCCCGTTGCCAAGCGCGAGGACCGTCGCCGTGATGACCGTCGCGCACACAAGCAACAAAACGCCGCACGTGTGCCAAGCGATAGCGTTTCCGCAATGCTTCGCCGCGAGCTGGACGAGGAATTCTCGACCCCCGCATTCTCCTCTTTCGCACCCAAGAAGCCCGAAAAAGAGCAGACCGCCGTTGATACCGACGAGTTTGCTGTTGATATTGCCACCGCCGCATATCTGCTTGACGATATCCCCTGTGGCTTCCCCGCACCCGACGGCAAGGCCGTTGAGGTGGTGGGCGTACGCTTCCGCCGCGCGGGCAAGGTCTATTTCTTTGCTCCCAACGGCTTTTCCTGCCGCATCGGCGAATCGGTGCTGGTCGATACCGCACGTGGCGAAGAGCTTGGCGAAATCGTGATGCTGAATCGCAAGATCGCCGAGAAGAACGTTGTGCAGCCTCTGCGTGCCGTTCTGCGCCGCGCCACCAAAGAAGATCTTGCCCACGAGGAAGAAAATCGCCGCAAGGAACGCGAAGCGCTGAAAACCTGCGCCGCAAAGATCGCCGAGCACAAACTGGATATGAAGCTGATCGATGCGCAGTATACCTTTGATAATTCTAAGCTGCTCTTCTATTTCACCTCTGAGGGACGTGTGGACTTCCGCGACCTGGTACGTGATCTTGCAGGCATCTTCCGCACGCGCATTGAGCTGCGCCAGATCGGTATTCGCGACGAATCGCGCCTCATTGGCGGTCTTGGTATGTGCGGCAGACCCTTCTGTTGTACCACCTTCCTTTCGGATTTCGGTCAGGTATCGATCAAAATGGCAAAGGAGCAGGGACTTTCGATCAATGCTTCCAAGATCTCAGGCTGCTGCGGCAGACTGATGTGCTGTCTGCGCTACGAGCACGAAACCTATGCCGCCGAGACACGGCTGACCCCGAAGAAGGATGCCCTTGTCGAAACGCCCGACGGAACGGGCGTGGTGATTGAGGCAACGCCGCTTGCGGGCACCGTAAAGGTGCGCCTTGACAGCGCGCCCGAGGAAGCCCCCCGCACCTATCACCGCGACACGGTGACTGTGCTGTCGCGCGACAAGCGCGCGCAGGCTCCTGCCGCCGATGCCGCTGAGGAAAACAGCGACGAATCCGGCGACGAAAGCAAATGAGAAGGTTTGTTAAAAAATAAATTTTATGGTTTTTTACAAAAAGTATTTGCTTTTTGTCGAAAATGTGCTACAATAGCATTAACGAATTGTAATGGAGGTACATATCATGGCTTTCAAGATTACTGATGAATGTCTGTCTTGCGGCGCTTGTGCTGGGGCTTGTCCCGTTGGCGCTATCACCGAAGGCGATAGCAAATACGTCATCGATGCTGACGCTTGCATCTCCTGCGGTTCTTGCGCAGCTGCTTGCCCCGTTGGCGCTCCCGTAGAGGAATAAGTCAAAACCAACAAAAACGGCGCGAAGTGGGCTTCCCCTTCGTGCCGTTTTTCCGTCAAAAACCACCCCGTTACCGAACGTTTTTTGAAAGGAGACCGTTATGAAAGGCGATATCACGCTCTCCGGCGACGAGCGTCTTGACCATGTGAACGAAAATCTGACACTGATCCAGCGCCGAAACGGCCTGACCTTTGGCACTGATGCCTTTTTGCTTTCTACCTTCTGCCGCCCTGCGCGCCGCGCAAAATGCGCCGATTTTGGGTGCGGCACGGGCATTATTTCCCTACTGCTTGCCGCCCGCGGCACCTATGCGCGCATTTATGGTGTAGAGGTACAGGAAAGCTTTGCCGAGCTTGCGCGAAAAAACGCTCAAATTTCGGGGTTTTCCGATACCGTTCCCGTACTTTGTCGCGATCTGCGTACGCTGACCTCTGCCGATTTCGGGGGCGAGCTTGACGTGATCGTTGCCAATCCCCCCTATATGCGTGTCACCTCAGGGTTTGCTTCCCCGCACGACGAAAAGCAGATCGCACGCCACGAGGTGCTTGGCGGCATTGAGGATTTCGCACGCGCCGCGGCGCAATGCCTCAAATACGGTGGTAAATTCTACACCGTTTTCCGTCCCGATCGATTGGATTCTCTGCTTGCCGCGCTTCGCGCGGCGGGCTTTGCCCCCAAGCGGATGGTCTTTGTACACGATCACGCCGCAAAAGAGCCCTCAATGGTATTGACCGAGGCACACCTTGGCGGCGCCGAGGGACTTGTGATCCTGCCGCCCCTTATTCTGCACGAAAGTGACGGCACAGGGGTCAAAAAAGAGCTTTCACCCCGCGCACAAGCCATCTACGACACGGGTGTTTTCAGCTGACCCCCGTATAGCGCAAAATGCCGTTATACACCCCGCGCGCAAACAGCTGCGGTTGCGTATTCATCAAATTGGCATCGCGCGGATTGGTAATGAAGCCAAGCTCCACCAATACAGCCGGCATTGCCGTGCGCCGCAGTACGTAAAGGCTGGGGCGCGTGAACACACCGCGATTGTAAAGGCCCGTTGCCTCCTCTAGCTCGGCAAGGATATCCTCTGCCAACGAGAAGGCGCGCGTACCGCGCGCATACACGAACGCCTCGCTACCCGTAGCAGCCACCAGATCAGAAGCATTGGTGTGCAGGCTGATAAAATAATCAGCGCCCCAGCTGTTGGCATCGTTTACGCGTGTCGCAAGGCTTGTGGCATTTGACGTGCCAAGCTGTGTTTCTGGGGTGGGGCGGGAAAGCCGCACCTCGTAATTACTGTTTGCCCGCAGCAGCGCGGCAGTTTCCTGCCCGATACGGTAAACGATGTTTTGCTCGCGCAGGCCATTCCCCTCTGCTCCTGCGTTGGGGTTGACGGGGTTATGCCCCTGATCGATGTAGATTTTAATTGCCACGATCCTGCTGCCACCTTTCCCAAAAAAATCATGGGCATCCGCCCTTTTACAGTATCTTATGCACGCCGCGCCCTTTCCGTGCGTGCCAAGAAAGGATAACAACGATGTCACGAAAAAGCATCTCACCCGAAGAAAAAAATGCCGTTGTGGGCGGCACGCTGTATCTGATCGCCACGCCCATCGGCAATCTTTCCGATCTTTCCGAGCGTGCTTGCAAAATCCTTGGCGAGGTTGATTTCGTCGCCGCCGAGGATACCCGCAACACGGGAAAATTGTTGACGTGTATCGGCATTTCCCGACCGATGGTCTCTTATCACGAGCACAACAAGCGTGAGGCGGGCGAGCGCATTGCCGCTCGCCTTCTGGCGGGTGAATCTGCGGCACTGGTCAGCGATGCGGGTACCCCTGCCATCAGTGATCCCGGTGAGGATCTGGTAGCGCTTTGTGCTGAAAAAGGCATACCCGTTACCTCAGTTCCCGGTTGCTGTGCCGCAATTACGGCGCTGGCGCTTTCGGGTCTTTCTACCGCGCGCTTCATCTTCGAGGGATTCCTGCCCGTTGACCGCGCCAGCCGCCGCGAGCGCCTTTCGCTGTTGGAAGGACAAACTGCGACCATGATCGTATACGAGGCGCCGCACAAGCTGCGCACGACACTGGATGATCTGTCAGCCACGCTTGGTACCGAGCGCCGTGTTGCCCTTTGCCGCGAGCTGACCAAGCGCAATGAGGAGATCCACCGCACCACACTGGGCGAAGCCATCGCACACTATCGCGAAAAAGAACCGCGCGGTGAGTACGTGCTGGTTATCGAAGGGGGCAAAAACACACCCGTTCGCGGGGATATTGCCGAGCGTGCAGCGCTTTCCCCTGCCGCGCACGTTGCATATTATGAAAGCACGGGGCTCTCGCGCATGGATGCCATCAAGGCGGCGGCGAAGGAGCGCGGAATCCCGAAGAATCAGCTTTACCGCATTCTGTGCGAGGAAAAAGGCGAAAACAATTGATACAATTCTCACAAAGCACTTGATTTTGCTCGGGTTGTGTGTTACAATAATAAATCATTGAACAATCATATCTATTTGTGATAAAGGAGAATTCCCCATGACCAAACGTAAAGTCGGCGTTATCGGCGCCACGGGTATGGTAGGTCAGCGCTTCCTTACGCTGCTTGCCGATCACCCCTATTTTGAGGTTACCGCACTGATCGCCTCGGCTCGCTCCGCAGGCAAGACCTATAAAGAAGCCATCGGCGACCGCTGGAAGCTGAAGACTCCCTGCCCTGAGCAGTATCTCGATATGGTGGTAATGGATGCTGCCAACATCGATGCCGTGAAGGAGCTTTGCAGCTTTGTTTTCTGCGCCGTCGATATGAAAAAAGAGGACATCCGTGCCCTGGAAGAGGCATATGCCCGTGCAGAGATTCCCGTGGTATCGAACAACTCGGCACACCGCTGGACCCCCGATGTGCCCATGGTGATTCCCGAAATCAACGATGCACACCTTGCCGTCATCGAATCCCAGAGAAAGCGCCTTGGCACCAAGCGCGGCTTTATCGCTGTCAAGCCCAATTGCTCGATTCAGGCGTACGTACCCATGCTGACCGCCCTGATGGAATACGAGCCCTATGAGGTAGTGGCTACCACCTATCAGGCAATTTCGGGTGCAGGCAAGACCTTCCGCGAGTGGCCCGAGATGATCGACAACGTCATCCCCTACATTGGTGGCGAGGAAGAAAAGAGCGAGCAGGAGCCCCTGCGCGTTTGGGGCAAGGTTGAGAACGGCGAGATCGTAAAGGCTGAGGGCATTACCATCACCACCCAGTGCATCCGCGTTCCCGTTACCGACGGTCATACCGCCGCTGTTTTCGTGAAGTTCCGCAAGAATCCCACCAAGGAGCAGATCCTTGCCGCATGGAAAAACTTTGCAGGCAAGCCCCAGGCGCTGGAGCTGCCCCACGCCCCCGCGCAGTTTATCACCTATTTTGAAGAGGATAACCGTCCTCAGGCAGCGCTTGACCGCGATATTTACGGCGGTATGGGCGTATCTGTCGGCAGACTGCGCGAGGACACCGTTTACGATTGGAAGTTCGTCGGTCTTTCGCACAACACCCTGCGCGGTGCCGCAGGCGGCGCTGTGCTGATCGCAGAGCTTCTGCACCGCGAGGGCTATTTCGACTGATCGCCCCGCGATAAAAAAAGAGCAAACTCGTTTGAGTTTGCTCTTTTTATTTTTCCAACCCTTCGTAAGGAAGTGAGGGATCGTGTATATCGTTTGCGGGCTTTTCTGCGCCGCACTCGGTGCAGACACCCTGCTCATAGGTGTGCGGTGCCAACGGTATCGTTTCGGTACCCGAAGCGCCGCAGGCGCATTCGCGGCGACGCTCACCCTCTTCCTCGCAGGTGGCTTCACGAATGACGGTCCATTCCCCCCACTCGTGATCATGTGCTCTTTCACAGGAAACAAACAGCAGACAAAAGGATAGTAGCAAAACGGCAAGGCAGGAAAGAGTGCGCTTCATGTTTCTTCTCCTTATGTTTGTAATTTCTTGATCTTTTATTTAATCACGCAGGAAAGGCGTTGCATACGCTCCATCGCGGCACGGAAAACGGTCTTGTCGTTTTCGTGTGCAAGACATTCCTCGGCGTGCTCGAGGGGGATCCACTCCACCTCGGCGATCTCACCCTCACGCGCGTGGATATCGGCGCTGGTGGTGAATGCCAGAAAATAGACGACCTCTTTCATCACGCCGGGCGCGGGACTGTACTGCACCGTGGCGCGGAAATCCGAAACGATGGCAATACGGGACGAGGTCTCCTCCATCACCTCACGCATGGCGGTGATGTATTCGCTCTCGCCCTCCTCAACATGTCCCTTGGGGAAGGATCGGTTGCCCCGCGGCTTATGTCGGATCATCAGAATGTAATAGCGATCCTCTTCGCGGCGCACCACAAGTGCGCCGCAGGATTTTTCCCAAACCATTGAAACCTCCTTCATGGGGAACAGGCAGTGCTTGCAGGGCAAGTTACTGCTTGATCTCCTCCATTACAAAGGCCTCGAGAATATCGCCGACCTTGATATCGTTAAAGCGATCCAGACCGATGCCGCATTCGTAACCGTCGGCAACCTCCTTCACGTCGTCCTTGAAGCGGCGCAGAGAAGAAATCTTATCCTCAAAGATCACGATGCCGTCACGCACTACGCGGATCTGCGATGCACGGGTGATTTTGCCGTCCTGCACGTACGAGCCTGCGATAAAGCCGACATTGGGAACGTGAATGGTCTGACGCACCTCGGCGTGACCCAGCACCACCTCTTGGAACTTGGGTGCCAGCATACCCTTCATGGCGGACTCGATCTCGTCGATGGCATCATAGATGACGCGGTAGAAGCGCATATCGACGTTGGCGCGGTGGCCGGAGGCCTGGGCGGCGGCGTCAGGACGGACGTTGAAGCCGACAATGATGGCACCGGAGGTGGAGGCCAGCAGCACGTCGGACTCGTTGATGGCGCCGACGCCTGCGTGGATGACCTTGACACGAACCTCCTCGTTGGAGATCTTCTCCAGGGAGGCGCGGACGGCCTCGGCGGAGCCCTGAACGTCGGCCTTGACGATCAGGTTCAGGGTCTTCATCTCGCCCTCCTGCATCCGGGCGAACAGATTGTCCAGGGTGACCTTCTGGTTCAGCTTGGCCAGGGCGTCCTTCTGAGCCTGCTTGCGCTGCTCCACCAGCTCACGGGCCATACGCTCGTCGGTGACGGCGTTGAACTCGTCGCCGGGAGCGGGAACGTCGGCCAGACCGGTGATCTCCACAGGCACAGAGGGGCCAGCGGTCTTGACGGTGCGGCCCTTATCGTTGGTCATGACACGGACACGGCCAACGGCGGTGCCGGCGATGACGATATCGCCCTGCTTCAGGGTGCCGTTCTGCACCAGCAGCGTGGCAACGGGGCCGCGGTTCTTGTCCAGACGGGCCTCGATGACGGTGCCCTTGGCGCGGCGGTCGGGGTTGGCCTTCAGCTCCTGGACCTCAGCGGTCAGCAGGACCATTTCCAGCAGCTCATCCAGGCCCTGGCCGGTCTTGGCGGAGATGGGCACAATGATGGTATCGCCGCCCCACTCTTCGGGGATCAGGTCGTACTTGGTCAGCTGCT
>JBGVCY010000115.1:0-17227 GCA_045119135.1 Eubacteriales bacterium
CATCTATAAAAAGGATCACCGCCTTGTGCGGTGATCCTTTCTTTGTCAACAAAAAATAGCCGCGCCAAGGCGCCATTTGCAATGTGGTTGCGATGAACAAAGATCAAAAAAGCCACCGACACAGTCGGTGGCTTTTTTGCAGAAAACGTCAAAGCGTTTTCATCTTTTCAAGACAGGCACGGCAGATACGCTTGCCCTCAAAATGCACAATGTCATCGGCATTGGCACAAAAGATACAGGCGGGCTGGTACTTTTGCAAAATAATGCGGCCTTCATCGGTAAAGATCTCAAGTGCGTCCTTCACCTCGATGCCAAGCGAACGGCGGATTTCGATGGGCAGAACAAAGCGCCCCAATTCATCAACCTGGCGGGTGATACCTGTGGATTTCATAGCGTAAACCTCCTGCTTTGTATTTTTTACATGATTATTGTATCACGTCGAAAATTGGTTGTCAATGCCCAAAAATGGAAATTTATGGTTTCTTAACATTTTTTGGCACGAAAGTTTGAAATCATTGTCGAAAAAAGGGAAAAAGTGGGGGAACGGGATGCGATTTAATGCTGTTTAGGAAAGATACCGAAAGGCAAAAATAGACAGAGAATACTTGCAATAAGGAGAAACCATATGCTGAAGGGATGCCAAAGAGAAATGATTGTTCTGCAAACACAGGACAGCATATTTTTTGAAAGTGCGTATCTGGTGCTACGCAAAGAAAAACGGGCGGTGCCAAAGACCGATCTGCTTGCCGAGGCAAATCGCATTGTCGGTGCGGGAAACGACTATTGGCGCAGGGGGCGACGGGTGCCGTGGCGCACCTTGCTATTTTTTGGCGGTATGCTTGCGGGCGTGGCGCTTTCTCTGGTTTTTTGGTTGATTTTTCGTTGAAACGAAGGCTCTTGCTGGGCTTCGGCTATTGACAAGGCACTTTATTTGTTGTATAATAAAATGAATAGAATTTTTTGCGTTTTACCCATGTGGGCGGTGAGGCGCTGATCATAGAAGCGCGCGGCAGAGCCGTGCCTTCGCCGCCGTATGGCGACATACCAACAAAAAGGAGAATTTATGCCAAGAGTAAAAAAGGATAAGGGAAAGATCCGCATTATCCCGCTCGGTGGCTTGCATGAGATCGGAAAAAATCTGACGGTGATCGAATATGAAAACGATATGATCGTGGTCGATTGCGGTCTCGGCTTCCCCGATGAGGATATGCTGGGCGTTGATCTGGTGATCCCCGATATCACCTATCTCGAGCAGAACAGTGACCGCCTGCGCGGCATCTTTCTGACACACGGACACGAGGATCATATTGGTGCATTGCCCTATGTATTGCGCACCATTCAGCCGCCTATTTACGGCACAAAGCTGACCCTCGGTATCATCAAAAACAAATTAGAGGAGCATATGCTCCCCTTCGAGCCGCAGCTCCACACCGTCAGCGCCGGTGACACCGTGCGCGCGGGCGCGATCAGCGTAGAGTTCATCCGCGTGAACCATTCGATCGCCGATGCCTGCTGCCTTGCCATTCACACGCCCCTTGGCACCATCGTGCATACGGGCGACTTCAAATTGGATATTACCCCCATTCAAGGCGAAATGATGAATCTGACCCGCCTTGGCGAGCTTGGTAAAAAGGGTGTTTTGATGCTGCTTTGCGAATCCACCAATGCCGAGCGCCCGGGCTTTACCCCCTCCGAAAAGAAGGTGGGCAAATCCCTTGAATATATCTTCACCTCAAACCCCAAAAAGCGCATCGTCATATCGACCTTCTCGTCAAACGTGCATCGCGTGCAGCAGATCATCAATATCAGCGCCGAGCACGGCAGAAAGGTTGCCATTACGGGACGCAGTATGCTGAATATCGTGGGCGCCGCCGTCGAGCTTGGCTATATGAAGGTGCCGAAGGATGTGCTGATCGATATTTCCGAGATCAAGCGTTTCAAGCCCGAGGAGCTGACATTGGTCACCACGGGCAGTCAGGGTGAGCCGATGTCGGCACTGTACCGTATGGCGTATTCCGACCACAATCAAGTGACGCTCGGGCCCAATGACCTTGTGGTGCTTTCCTCCAGTGCGATCCCCGGCAACGAAAAGCTGGTGGGACGTGTCATCAACGAGCTGTCGAAAAACGGTGTAACGGTATTGCATGATTCCGCCATGGAAGTACACGTTTCGGGTCACGCCTGCCAAGAGGAACTGAAGCTGATGCAGGCACTGACAAAGCCCCGCTATTTTATGCCGATCCACGGCGAATGCCGCCATCTTGCCGCCAACCGTGAGCTGGCGCTGGAAATGGGTATTCCCGATCGCAATATTTTCCTCTCCGAGATCGGCAAGGTGCTTGAAATCGATGCACGTGGTGCACGTTTTGCAGGCACAGTGCAGGCAGGTCAGGTGCTGGTAGACGGTTATGGCGTGGGCGACGTCGGCAACGTGGTTCTGCGTGACCGCAGACACCTGTCGCAGGACGGTCTTATCGTGGTGGTTGCCACGGTGGATGAGCAAAGCGGTCTCTTGATTTCGGGTCCCGACATCGTGTCGCGCGGCTTCGTGTACGTGCGTGAGAACGAGGCACTGATGGAAGAAGCACGTCAGGTGGTACAAAAATCGCTGAACGCTATGCTTTCTTCGCGTAAGCGCGCACTTGACTATGCACAGCTGAAAACACGGATGCGTGATGATCTGTTTAAGTTCCTGTTTGCAAAAACAGGCCGCAAGCCGATGATCCTGCCCGTGATCATGGATGTGTGAAGATCCCCTCACACGGACAACATCTGCCCGACACGGACAAATGATATACTGATTACAAAATTCGGTCGCACGTGGCGACAAAATAAATTCTAAAGGTGGTTCCAACAATGGGAAAAGGTAACAGAACAAGAAACCAAAGAGCCGCAGCAACCCTTGCTACGGCAACTACGCGTAAGACTGCCAAAAAGAAGCAGGGCATGCCCACTTGGGCAGGCACGGTGATCGTGCTGGCTGTTCTGCTGGTAATGGTGCTGTTTGTCACCATTCTGGCGTTGCACTCGCGCGGTACGTTTGCACGTATGCACACCATCATGGAGTCTGAAAACTTCGAGATCTCTGCGCCGATGATGTCTTACCTGCTGTATTCGCAGTATCAGCAGACGGTAGAATCCAACAACCAGTACTCGCAGCAGCTTGGTTATAACATTTCAATCGGCGGCGGTGAGCACGGTGACCCGCTTGACACCTCGCTTCCTCTGCGCGAGCAGGTCTACGAGCGCGATGCTGAGGGCGGCAATACCACGATGACGTGGTTCGATTATTTCGCTAACGCTGCCGTGAAACAGGCGAAACAGATGCTGGTGATGTGCGAGGAGGCTCGCTACTACGGCATGAGCCTTACCGAAGAGGATCTGAACCTCATCGAATCCGAGCTTGACACCATTGAGCTGTATGCGCAGCTTTACGGTTACACCACCTCGGGCTACATCGGCATGATGTACGGCTCGGGCGTACAGCTGAAGGATATCCGCAATATGATGGAGATCTCGCAGCTGGCAGGCAAGTATGCGGCACTGCGCCTTGAGGAGTTCCAAAATGCCATTACTGCCGACCGTGTGGACGGCTATTATAACGACAACAAGGATGTCTACGATATCTACATGGATTACGTAGGCTACGAATTCACCACGATCTTTGTGCCTTCCACCAAGACCGAGGAAGACGACAAGACGGCTGAAAACACGAAAAATCACGGCGCTTATATCCTGGATCAGGAAAAGTACGCCGCACGTGTCGAGCAGCTTTCCAAGGTCGCCGACGTTGCCGAGTTCAAGTCGCTGTTGACCCAGTGGCTGCGCGAGGATTACAGAATCGTCGAGCTTGATAAGCTGATGAAGGACAAGGACTACACCAAGACCACCGATGCCTCGGGCGCGGTTGAAGCTGACAAGATCGAGGATGAGGCTGAGCGCAAAGCTGCTCTTGACGCTGTTGCAAATGCCATCAAGCAGGAATATGCTGACTTTGAAGCGACCCTCAATACCGAGGAAAAGCAGAAGCTTGAGGAAAACGTAAACGCTGCGGTTCTTGCCGAAATGAAGGCTGCTGATGTGACCAACTATAAGAAGGGCGCTACCAGCGGTGATATGAACGACTGGCTGTTTGAAACCAAGACCGAGGGCGAGGGTGACGATAAGGTTACCACCAACGTTCGCGTGGTTGGCGACAAGACGAAGTTTGAGACCGCTACCGACGTTAAGACCGAGGGCGATGATGCTTATAAGAAGGTAACCTCTACCTATTCGGCATACTTTGTCACCAAGACCCAGCATCGCAGCACGGGTCTGTCGGTTGGACACATTCTCTTCAAGGCAGATAGCTATAAGGATCTGACCTCTACCTCGAAGCTGACGGGCGTTGCCAAGGTGTTGGCTGACGAGGTGCTTGCCGATAAGGGCGTTGTCACCTCTGAGGGTATGGCTGCAAGACTGCTTGAGATCCTGATGGAAGAGGGCTATATCACCAAGGAAACCGACGAGGAGACCGGCAAGGAATGGTACAGCATCAAGGAAAGCACCTTCGAGGATTTCGGCGAGTATTATAACGAGGACAGGAACGTGATCTATGATCACGTGGTGCTGGGTCAGATGGTGGAAGAGTTTGAAAACTGGCTCTTCGACGAGGACCGCGAGGTGGGCGAAATCTCCTACCCCAATGCTGTTAAGACCGATTACGGTCACCACATTATGATCTATCTTGGCGAATCTTGGTATCGCGACATCAAGACCACCCTTTCTGATGCCGATTACGAGGATTACTGCGAGGATCTGCTTGAGAGCTACGAGCCCTCGATCAAGATCGATCACAAGGATTGGAAGTATATTGCGGGCTGATTCCGCACAGGATAAACGATATGGCTCGGGCTTTCGTGTCCGAGCCATATTGTGCCAATAGGCACGCCATTTTGAAAGACAGGAGTCAATTATGGTTTTGGAACCCAAGCAGACCACCATTGCTTACCGTTGCCCGCACTGCGGCGGCGGTGTGATGAGTGCAGTCAGCCTTTTTACGCTGAAGGGCTCGATGATTCGCCTGAAATGCGATTGCGGCAAGAGCCAGCTTGAGGTGATGCCCACCTCTGATGGCAAGGTGCGCCTTTCGGTGCCCTGCATCATTTGCCCCAAGCCCCATCAGTTTACTGTCAGCGAAAAGATCTTTTTTGGCAAAGAGCTGTTTGTGCTGCCTTGTCCCTATTCGGATATCAATATCTGTATGATGGGCGAGGTCAACCACGTTAAGGCAGAGCTGTCGCGCACCGAGCTGCAACTGCTGGAGCTGATGGAGCAAAGCGGCATTCAAAGCTTTGAGGCGTTGCACGAGGAAGCAAATGAAACGGTGACCGACCCGCAGGTGCTGGAGATTATTTTGTATGTGATTCGCGATCTTGACGAGGAAGGGAAGATCAAATGCCGTTGCGGCGAGGATGAGGAGCGTGAATACGATGCCGAGATCCTTCCCGAGGGCGTGCGTGTGACCTGCCGCAAGTGTGGCGCCACCAAGCTGTTGCCTACCGATTCCTTGCTGAGTGCCCACGATTTTTTGTACTGTGATTCACTGCAATTGGAGTAAAAATGCTATGACGTATCAGGAAAAAGCAATTGAATTGTTTATGCAGGGTGCAAATTGCGCTCAAGCGGTGTTCACCGCCTTCGCCCCTCTGACGGGAATGGATGAGGGACTGTCGCTTCGCATCTCGGCGCCGTTTGGCGGCGGCCTTGGTCGCCAGCGCGAGGTCTGCGGCGCGGTTTCGGGTATGTGTATGGCGGCAGGCGTGCTTTACGGCTATGACGACCTTTCGGATGCGGATGCGAAAGCGGCGCATTACCGTTTGGTACAGGAGCTGTGTGCCGCCTTCCGTGAACGCTTCGGAACCATCATCTGCCGTGAGCTGTTGGACGAGCCGCGCACACTGACCTTCTCGGCTCCCTCACCCCGCACCGAGGAGTATTACCGTCAGCGTCCGTGCGCAAGACAAGTCGGCGTGGCGGCAGAGATTTTGGAAAAGTACATCGCGGCACATCCCCCGAAGGGCGGAAAATCAGTATGATGCAGACCGATCCCCGTACCGCAAGCACGGCGGCACTTGCCTATCTTGGCGATGCCGTGCTGGAGCTGCTGGCGCGCAAGCGCCTGCTGGAGGCGGGCTATGCCTCAGCCAAAAGCCTGAACGCACACGCGCGCGCATTTGTCACTGCCCCCGCGCAGGCGGCGGCGATGGAACGCATTTTGCCCCTTCTGACAGAAGAAGAAAATGCCGTGTTTCACCGCGGTCGCAACATCGGGCATACCAATACCCCCAAGCATGCCACAGTGGCTGAATATCGCGCCGCTACGGGCATGGAAGCACTGTTTGGCTTCTTACACCTGACAGGACACGAGGAGCGCGCAAAAGAGCTGTTTTTGCTTGCCTATCCCGAAAATCAATAAAAGAGAGGAAACATAAGATGAACCATCCCCAGATTAAAATCAACGTAAAGAATTTTGGCACGATGACCGCCGAGCTCTACCCCGAGTTTGCACCCAAGACCGTTGAAAACTTTTTGAAGCTGGCGCGCGAGCGCTTCTTCGACGGTCTGATCTTCCACCGCGTAATCAGCGGCTTTATGCTGCAGGGCGGCGGATACAACGAGCAGATGGGTGAAAAGCACACCGCATCGATCAAGGGTGAATTTGCCGCAAACGGTTTTCCCACCAACACCCTGCGCCACACCCGTGGCGTGCTTTCGATGGCGCGCACCAATGACCCTAACTCTGCTTCCTCGCAGTTCTTTATTATGCACGCGAATGCCGCTTACCTTGACGGTCAGTATGCCGCCTTCGGTAAGGTGATCGAGGGAGATGCCATTATCGATCAGATCGCGAATGTAGAAACCGGCAACTACGGCTGGTATATGCAGGATGTACCGATGACCCCTGTGGTGATCGAAAGCATCGAAATTGTGGCAGAATAAGCCGTTTTCGGAAAGCTTTAAAATATAATTTGGAAAATCATAATATTAAAATTGGAAAAATGTACGATTCAAATTAGAAAAATGCCGCCCGTGCCACTTGGGGCACGGGCGGCATTTTTTATGCTTGCTTGGTTTTCGGTACGGGACAAGTCTCACTTTTGCGATCCTTGGCTCGGTTGTAAAGGGTAACAATCAGGTTGGCGGCAACCATCAGAATATTGAAAAGATACACATAGAATACAAAACCGCAGCCTGCAGTCATCACCTTAGCGGTGATACCGGCAAAGTATCCCGCAAGGATCAGGCACATAAACGCCACGCTGGAGGAGCGTGCGCTGCCCGCGCGCAGAGAGCGGATCAGCGAAACCGGCCACGAAAGGCCGAAGCAAAGCAACATAAAGGTTTCCAGCAGTTCGATCATTGTGATATCCTCGCTTTATTTTTCATTCTATTGATAGTATACTCTTGACAAAGCATAATGTCAAATATATAATAATTATAGAGTTGATAATGCGGAGGTTATCGTATGGAATTGACACAGTTGCGTTACTTTCTGGCGGTTGCCGAAAGCCTGCATATGACAGCAAGCGCCGAGCGCCTGCACGTGGCGCAGCCTGCGCTGTCGCAAGCGATCGCACGCCTTGAGAAGGAATTGGATGTGACACTTTTCGACCGCACAGGCAGGCGCCTTGCCCTCACGCCCTGCGGAGCCTTTCTGCGTGACCGTCTGCGTGCCCCGCTTGCCACACTCGAGGAGCTGCCCCGTGAGATTGCCGAGCTGTCGCGTGCCGAGGAGAAAACCGTGCGTCTGAACGTGCTGGCGGCAAGCAGACCTGTGACCGATGCCATCATTGCCTATCAAAGCATGCACCCTGATGTGCGCTTCCGCCTGTTGCAGCGCAGTGATGCCGAGGAGTGTGATCTTTCGGTTTCGACCGAGGTGTCTCCCACGGCAACGGGGAAGAACGTGCTGGTGCTGGAGGAGCAGATCTTTCTGGCGGTGCCCAGCGAGGGCGCATACGGGAAACGTGAAAGCATTCGCCTTGTCGAGGCGGCCGAGGAAAGCTTTATCAGTCTTGCAGGCTCACGCCAGCTGCGTGGCATCTGCGATAAGCTGTGCATGCAGGCGGGCTTTGCCCCCCGTATCGGATTTGAAAGTGACGATCCCGCCTCGGTGCGCGGTCTGATTGCGGCGCACGCGGGTGTTGGCTTCTGGCCCGAATTTTCCTTTGGCTCCTCGCACGAAAAGGGTGTGCGGTTGTTGCCGATCAGTGAACCGCGCTGCGCGCGCAGTCTGATTCTGAAGCGTCACGGTGGCACGCCGCGCAACGCGGCGGTGGAGAGCTTTTTCATCTTTTTATGCGATTTCTTCAAGGCCGCGCAAGCGCGTGCCCGCGCAGGCGTGAAATAAAAGAGAAAGAAAAAGCAAATTTTTTTGCATTTCCCGCCGTGCGGGTACTTGCAAAAAATGACGGTTTGTGTTACAATGTTTTTGTTTCGAAGTCCCCTGCGACAAAGCCCCCATAAATGGGGGGCTTATGCCGTCGGGTTTTTCATTTTTTTGTTTTGGCCGTGGTGGCAAAGGAGATTTCTATGAGTGGATTTTTCGGTGTAGTTTCCAAAAAGGATTGCGTGCTTGACGTATTTTACGGTGTGGATTATCATTCCCATCTCGGCACGAAGCGTGCAGGTCTTGCCATTTACGGTGAGAACGGCTTTCAGCGCGCCATTCACAACATTTCCAATGCACCGTTCCGCACAAAGTTTACTGCCGACGTTGAGGAAATGAAGGGCAATATGGGCATCGGCTGTATTTCGGATAACGAGCCCCAGCCCCTGATGGTGCGCTCACATCTTGGCAATTTTGCCATTACCACGGTGGGCCGTATCAACAATATGGATGAGCTGGTCGACCGCGCCTTTTGCGATGGTCGTACGCAGTTCCTTGAAATGAGCGGCGGCGTGGTAAACGCCACCGAGCTGGTAGCCGCGCTGATCAACAGCCGCAGCTCGATTGTTGACGGCATCCAATATGCACAAAGCTTGATTGAGGGATCGATGTCGATCCTGCTGCTGACCCCCGAGGGTCTGTACGCCGCGCGTGACCGCCAGGGCAGAACGCCTGTGGTAATCGGCAAAAAGAAGGGCGCGCACTGTGCCTCGTTTGAATCCTTCGCTTATCTCAACCTTGGCTATACCGACCTGCGCGAGCTGGGCCCCGGTGAGGTGGCATTCCTGACTGCTGACAGTGAAAAAACGCTGGTAGCGCCGCAGAAAAAAATGAAGATCTGTACCTTCTTGTGGGCATATTACGGCTATCCCTCTTCCTGCTATGAAGGCAGAAGTGTTGAAAAAGTGCGCTACCGTTGCGGCGCTTATCTTGCCGATCGCGACGATCTTGAGATTGATAACGTGGCGGGCGTACCCGATTCGGGCACGGCACACGCCATCGGCTATGCAACGCGTTCGGGCGTGCCCTTTTCGCGCCCCTTCATTAAATACACGCCTACCTGGCCGCGTTCGTTTATGCCCCCCAAGCAGGCACAGCGCAATCTTGTGGCACATATGAAGCTGATCCCCGTAGAGGCGCTGATCCGCGATAAGCGATTGCTGCTGATCGACGATTCGATCGTGCGCGGCACCCAGCTGAAGGAAACCACGCAGTATCTTTACAACAGCGGCGCGAAGGAAGTGCATATCCGTCTTGGCTGCTCGCCGATCCTGTTTTCCTGCAAATATCTGAACTTCTCTCGTTCCACCTCGCCGATGGACCTGATTGCACGCCGTATGATCGCAAGGCTTGAGGGTACCGAGGATGTCAGCCACGAGAGATTGCAGACCTATGCCGATCCCGATACCCCCGAATACGCCAATATGCTGGAAGAGATCCGCCGCGAGATGAATTTCACCTCGCTCAAATACCTGCGCCTTGACGACCTGATCTGCGCCACGGGTATGGATCCCGACAGCCTTTGCACCTACTGTTGGAACGGCAAAGAATAAAATATTCAAAAAGGGCTTGACATTTTCAAATTTTGCGCTATACTAATAATGTAAATAATATGTGCAGAGATTTGGAGACGCACAAAGAAAGCACCGCAAGGGGCTTTCTTTGTGCGTCCTTTTTTTCGGCACAGGAAAGAAAGGAAAGCAATATGGTAGATGTTGTAATCATCGGCGCCGGCGTAATCGGCGGTATGATCGCAAGACAACTCGGTTTTTGTGACCTTGAAACCGTGTTGGTTGAAAAGGACGGCGACGTGGCAATGGGTGCATCCCGTGCCAACAGCGCCATCGTTCATGCAGGCTTCGACGCAAAGGAAGGCTCCCTCAAGGCGCAGCTGAACGTGCGTGGCTCGCAGATGATGGAAGAGGTCGCACGTGACCTTGGTGTCCGTTATCGCAAGAACGGTTCGATCGTTGTCGGCTTCAACGACGACGACAAGGCACAGCTTGCCGCTCTGCTTGAGCGCGGTAAGAAAAACGGCGTAGAGGGTCTGCGTTTGGTTGACCGCGAAGAGCTGCTGACCATCGAAAAGGGCGTTGGTAAAGAAGTTACCTGCGCACTGTATGCTCCCACGGGCGCTATCGTTTGCCCCTACGAGCTGACCATCGCTTCGATCGGTAACGCAATGGACAACGGTGTCAAGCTTGAGCTTGATTTCCCCGTTGAGCGCATCGAAAAGATCGAGGGTGGCTACCGCGTACATAGCGGCGACCGTTCGATCGAGACCCGCAACATCGTAAACTGCGCAGGTGCATATTCTGACACCATTGCCAGAATGATCGGCGACGACAGCTTCACCGTACATCCCCGCCGCGGCGAGTATATGCTGCTGGATAAGGAGTGCGGCACGCTGGTCAACTGCACCGTATTCCGTGCCCCCACCAAGATGGGCAAGGGTATCCTGGTATCCCCCACGGTTGACGGTAACCTTCTGCTGGGTCCCACCGCTGAGGATATTGATGACAAGACCGACACCAAGACCACGCCCGCAGGTCTTGCCGACGTTTCGGCAAAGGCTCGCCAGCAGGTCGATGGCATTCCCTTTAACAAAACCATTACCTCGTTTGCAGGCCTGCGTGCCGTTGGCAGCACGGGTGACTTTATCATCACCACTCCTGCCGAGGGCTTCTATAACGTAGCAGGTATCGAGAGCCCCGGTCTTTCCGCCGCTCCCGCTATTGCCGAGTACGTGAAGGGTATGATGATGGCAAACGGCGTGAAGATGATCCCCAAGGCAGGCGTTGTTAAGACCCGCGTTGCCGCACACGCTTTCCGCGATATGAGCAACGAGGAAAAGAACGCTGTGATTGCAAACGACAGAAGCTATGCAAAGATCGTTTGCCGTTGCGAGGGTGTCAGCGAGGGCGAAATCCTTGCCGCCATCCGTCAGAATCCCCGTCCCCGCGATCTTGACGGCGTAAAGCGCCGCACCCGCGCCCAGATGGGTCGTTGCCAGGGTGGCTTCTGCGGTCCTTACATCGTAGAGCTGCTGGCACGTGAGCAGAACATCCCTTATGAGGCAGTCACCAAGTGCGGTGGCGAATCCTACATCAACTTCGGTCGCACGAAAGGGGAGAACAAATGATGAAAAAGCATGTTGATCTTGTAATCGTCGGCGGTGGTCCTGCCGGCATGAGCGCCGCTATCGCTGCTTACGATGCAGGCGTGCGCGACATTCT
Organism: Eubacteriales bacterium; assembly: GCA_045119135.1. Lineage (GTDB taxonomy): Bacteria > Bacillota > Clostridia > Oscillospirales > CAG-272 > Firm-07. The sequence goes on from JBGVCY010000115.1 coordinate 11,668, forward strand.
CATTCTGGAGCGCGACAGCAACCTTGGCGGTATTCTGCAGCAGTGCATCCACAACGGCTTCGGTCTGCACCGCTTCAAGGAGGAGCTGACCGGCCCCGAATACGCCGCACGCTATGCCGAAATGGTCAAGGAAAGAAAAATCGAATACCGTCTTGGCACCATGGTTATGGATATTGATGCGGCACGTAATGTGACCGCCATGAACGAGGAGGACGGTGTCTTCACCATTCAGGCAGGCGCTATCATCCTTGCAATGGGTTGCCGCGAGCGTCCCCGCGGTGCGCTGAACATCGCAGGTACCCGTCCCGCAGGCGTTCTGACTGCAGGCACGGCACAGAAATATGTTAATATGAAGGGCTATATGCCCGGCCGCGAGGTCGTCATTCTTGGCTCGGGTGATATCGGCTTGATCATGGCTCGCCGTATGACCCTTGAGGGTGCAAAGGTAAAGGCTGTTTGCGAGCTGATGCCTTACTCGGGCGGTCTTGCCCGTAATATCGAGCAGTGCTTGCACGACTTCGATATCCCGCTTCTGCTCAGCCACACCGTGGTTGAGGTTCACGGCAAAGAGCGCGTGACCGGTGTTACCATTGCTGAGGTTGATGCACAGCGTCGCCCCAAGATGGAGACCGCACAGTACATCCCCTGCGACACCCTGCTGCTTTCCTGCGGTCTGATCCCCGAGAACGAGCTGTCGAAGAGCGCAGGCATCCTGCTTGACCGCGTGACTAACGGTCCCGTGGTTGACCAGAACCGCAGCACCGAGATTCCCGGTATCTTTGCCTGCGGCAACGTTCTGCATGTGCATGACCTTGTGGACTATGTTTCCGAAGAGGCTGCTATTGCAGGTAAGGCTGCTGCTGCGTTCCTCAGTGCTAACGGCGTTGAGCAGATCTCGGTTGCCCTGCGCACCGACGGCAAGATCCGTTACACCGTGCCTCAGGTCGTGACCGAGGCAAAGGAAGTAACCGTTTACTTCCGCGTGGCTGATGTTTATCACAATGTTAAGATCTCGGTTAAGAATGGCGATACCGAGGTGATCTCGCGCAAGAAGATCAAGGTCGCTCCCGGTGAGATGGAAACCCTTACCCTGCCGATCGATGTGCTTCGCAACGCGAACGGCGGCGAGCTTTCCTTCTCGCTGGAAACCGTTTGATAGGAGGGTGAAATCATGATCAGACATCTTACCTGTATCGTTTGTCCCAAGGGCTGTGATATCACTGTTACCCTGGATGAGAATAAAAAGTTCGTCAGCGCCGAGGGTTATACCTGCAAGCGCGGTCTCGCTTATGCCGAGGCTGAATGCACCGCACCCACCCGTACCATTACCACCACCGTGGCAGTTGTGGGTGGCGGCGTGCTGCCTGTTAAGACCAAGGCTCCCATTCCGAAGGAGCTGATGTTTGAGGCTATGCAGGTCATCAACAAGGTTACCGCGCCCAACACCGCTGTGATCGGCGACGTGCTGGTCGAGGATCTGCTTGGCACGGGCGTAGCTCTGGTTGTTACCGCCAACGCCCAGCATTGACAAGCCACTTCTTCTGTGCTACAATACTTTTGATGAAGGGAGGGGGAGTCCGATGAACTTTGAAACACAACCCGTTATCGCGGCTGTGCGCGATAAGGAAAGCTTCTTTGCGGCGTGTGACAGCGCTTGCGAGGTGATCTTTCTGCTATCTGCCAATATTCTGGAGCTGGAGTCCCTTGCCCGCGCGGCGCACGAAAAAAGCAAAAAGCTGTTCGTGCATATCGACCTTGCCGAGGGCGTTGGAAAGGATGCTTTTGGCGTGCGCCATATCGCCACGCTTGGCGTTGACGGTATCGTCAGCACCCGTGTCAGTATGATCCGCGCAGCACGCGAATGCGGTATGCAGTGCGTGCAACGCTTCTTTATGGTTGATTCGCGTTCGATCGACACCGCGCTGGAGTCGATCCGTGCCGCCCGCCCCGATATGATCGAGATCATGCCCGGCATCGCCACCAAGGCGATTACGCGGCTGTCACGCCACGTCAGTGTACCGATCATAGCAGGTGGTCTGCTTGACGAGAAGAAGGAGATATTTGCCGCACTTGGTGCGGGCGCCGCCGCGGTTTCCACGGGCGCCGCCGAGCTGTGGCAGTTGTAAGAAAAAAGAAGGCACGTATGTGCCTTCTTTTTTACATTTCTCCCACAGTAGCGCGTTTTGCGGGATGTTTTGTTGGGGCGTGCGCCCCTTTTTTGGTTGCGTTTGCGGCGAGGACTTGAAAATATTGAAAAAGGGGGTTGACAGGAGCACGAAAAAGGAATATAATACAGTTGAACAATTATTCAAGTGAGGGAATGATATGAAGGAACAAGAGCTTTGCTGTGACATGCTGCATGCGCACCCCGATGCGGTGAAGCGGGTTCGTGAGGCGATCCCCGACGAGGATGCGCTGATCGATCTTGCCGAATTGTTTAAGGTGTTTGGCGACAGCACGCGCATCCGCATTCTCTGTGCGCTGTTTGAAGGGGAGCTTTGCGTGTGCGATATTGCCACACTGCTTGGTATGACGCTGTCAGCCATTTCGCACCAGCTGCGTATTCTGCGCTCTGCCAAGCTGGTAGAGGCGCGCCGAGAGGGAAAAACGGTATTTTACACGCTTGCCGATGACCATGTCCGCACCATTCTTGCCGACGGCATCGAGCATATCAATGAATAATTTTTAAAGGGAGAAATATATCATGAAAAAAACGTTTCAACTGGAAGATCTTGACTGCGCGCACTGCGCCGCCCGTATGGAGGAGAAGATCAAAAAGCTTGACGGTGTGATCGCCGTTGAGGTCAATTTCCTTGCCCAACAGCTGGTGCTGGAGGCAGAGGATGCTGTGTTTGAAAAGGTGCTGAAGGATGCTGCCAAGATCTGCCGTAAGATCGAGCCCGATTGCAGGGTGATCGTCAAATAAACCATGACACGCAAGCAAAGAAAGAACCTTTTGCGCATTATCGGCGCGGCAGTGTTATTGGTTACCGCCGCGGTCACTGCGCGCTGTTTGCCGGAAAACACCCCCCTATGGTGCGAGTTATTGCTGTATATGCCGGCATATTTGTTGGTCGGCTATGATGTGCTGTGGCGCGCCGCGCGAAACATCTGTCGCGGTCAGTTTTTTGACGAAAACTTTTTGATGGCGCTGGCTACGGTGGGGGCTTTGCTGACGGGCTTTTTGCCCGAGGGCGAGGTGCAGTTTGCCGAAAGCGTATTCGTTATGGTCTTTTATCAGACGGGCGAGCTGTTCCAAAGCCTTGCGGTTGGCAAGAGCCGCCGTTCGATTGCCGAACTGATGGATATGCGCCCCGAGATGGCACGCGTGATACGAGACGGAAAAGAAGTGGAGCTTTCACCCGATGCGGTTGCGGTGGGTGAGGTAGTTCTGGTGCGCCCCGGAGAGAAAATCCCCCTGGACGGGTGCGTTTTAGAGGGAAATTCTGACCTTAATACCCGTGCGCTGACAGGGGAATCACTCCCGCGAGCTGTCACGGTGGGGGATAGCGTGATCAGCGGTTGTACGAATATGACGGGGTTGCTGCACGTTCGTGTGGAAAAGCCTTATGCCGAATCGACGGTGTCACGCATTCTGCAGCTGATGACGAACGCCTCTTCCCGCAAATCCAAAAGCGAGCGCTTCATCACCCGTTTTGCGAAATTTTACACCCCGTCCGTGGTGATTTTAGCAGTTTTACTTGCCCTGCTGCCGCCCCTTTTCGCGGGGGACTTCGGTGCTAACTTCGTGCCGTGGCTTTCCCGTGCCCTGACCTTCCTTGTGGTATCCTGCCCCTGTGCGTTGGTCATCTCGGTGCCGCTTTCCTTTTTTGGCGGTATGGGTGGTGCCTCGCGAATAGGTGTGCTGATCAAAGGGTCGAATGATTTAGAAAGCCTTGCCAAGACCGAGATCGCAGTGTTTGACAAGACAGGAACGCTGACCACGGGTAGCTTTTCCGTGTGCGAAATTCACCCCGTTGGGGTATCAAATGAAGAATTGCTGTTGCTTGCTGCCTCTGCGGAGAGCGAGAGCAATCATCCCATTGCCAAGGCGTTGTGCGAGGCGGTGCCGCGCGAGCGACTGCTGAAGCCGCAATCGGTAAAAGAGGTGGCGGGCAAGGGACTTTGCGCTCTGTTCGGTACCGATACCGTGGCGGTGGGCAATGCCGCCCTGATGCACGAGGTTGGTGCCAATGCCCCTGTTGACGACGTTGCGGGAACGGCGGTTTTTGTAGCACGTAATGGGGTTTATTTGGGATCGGTTACCGTTGCCGATGGTGTGAAGGAAGGCAGCGGGGAAGCGATCAGCCATCTGTTTGCCTGCGGCGTACGCCGCGCCGTCATGCTGACGGGCGACCGCGAGGATATCGCACGGGACGTGGCACGAAAGGTTGGTATTTCCGAATGGCGTTCGGGACTCTTGCCCGCCGACAAGGTGCGCGAGGTCGAGGTACTGCTTGCCACGCCGCGCAAGGGAACGCTTGCTTTTGTGGGTGACGGCATCAACGATGCGCCCGTGCTTTCCCGTGCCGACGTGGGGGTTGCCATGGGTGCGCTTGGCTCGGATGCCGCGATTGAGGCGGCAGACGTTGTGCTGATGGACGACGATCCGCGCAAGCTCTCACGTGCGATCCGTCACGCGCGCCGCACGCTTGCAATCGTGCGGCAGAACATTGTGCTGGCGCTTGGCATCAAGGCGATCGTGCTGATCGGCAGTGCGCTGGGACTTTGGGGTGCATGGCAGATGCCGCTTGCCATTTTTGCCGATGTCGGTGTGGCGGTGCTTGCTATTTTGAATGCCATGCGCACACTGCGCGCGAAATAAAAATGCCCTACGGTATGACGATTTTGCCTACCGTAGGGCGTTTTTTGGGTGGGTGTTGACATTTTTCGGCGCACGGGGTATAATAAAGGGAAGGATTACGGCGGCAGTTGCCCGCTTTTAAAGGAGAAGGTTATGAAAAATAAATTGGTTGCAATCGTCGGTATGTGCGGCACGGGCAAAAGCGATGCTACCGAATGGTTCGTCGAGCGCGGTTGGCAGCGTATCTATTTCGGTCAGGTCACGATGGACGAGCTGGCGCGCGAGGGACTTCCCGTTACCCCCGAGAACGAGCGCTATGAACGCGAAAAGCTGCGCCGTGAATACGGTATGGCGGCGTATGCCGTGAAATCGAAGGATAAGATCCTTGCGTATCTTGAGAAGGGTCACGTTGTGCTGGACGGTCTTTACTCGTGGGATGAATATAAGTATATCACCGAGAACGTGTGCAAGGATTTAACGGTGGTTGCCGTGATGACCGATCGCGCCCTGCGCTATTCGCGCCTGACCAACCGCCCCGTCCGTCCTCTGACGCACGAGCAGGCTGTTGCCCGCGATTACGCCGAAATTGAGAACCTTGCCAAGGGCGGTCCCATTTCGATCGCTGACCGCTTCATCACCAACAACGGCGACAAGAATGCCTTCCGCGCCGCGATCACTGCGCTGATCGACGAGCTGGAAGCCTGATCAGTAAAAGAAAAACGCCCCCACGTGGGGGCGTTTTTTTTTTTTTTTTTT
>JBGVCY010000116.1:0-17376 GCA_045119135.1 Eubacteriales bacterium
GAGGCTTTTTGGTTTATTCAGTGTCTGAATCAGTCCTTCAGAGCGGCCTGAGCGGCAGCCAGACGGGCGATCGGAACACGGAAGGGAGAGCAAGAAACGTAGGTGAGACCAACCTTGTGGCAGAATTCCACAGAGGAGGGGTCGCCACCGTGCTCGCCGCAGATACCAAGCTTGATATCGGGGCGGGTCGAACGGCCAAGCTCTGCTGCCATCTTCACCAGCTTACCAACACCGGTCTGGTCAAGCTTTGCGAAGGGATCGTTTTCATAGATCTTGGTCTCGTAGTAAGCATCCAGGAACTTGCCTGCATCGTCACGCGAGAAGCCGAAGGTCATCTGGGTCAGGTCGTTGGTACCGAACGAGAAGAACTCTGCTTCCTTAGCGATCTCGTCAGCGGTGATTGCTGCACGAGGAATCTCGATCATGGTACCGACCTTGTACTGAAGATCGGAGCCTGCAGCGGCGATCTCAGCGTCAGCGGTGGCAACAACTGCCTTCTTAACGAAAGCAAGCTCCTTGACCTCGCCAACCAGAGGAATCATGATTTCGGGAACGATCTTCCAATCGGGATGAGCCTTCTGCACGTTCAGAGCTGCACGGATGACAGCCTTGGTCTGCATAACAGCGATTTCGGGGTAGGTGACAGCCAGACGGCAGCCGCGGTGACCCATCATGGGGTTGAACTCGTGCAGACCCGTAATGATGTTCTTAACCTCAGCAACAGTCTTGCCGGTGTTCTTTGCAAGCAGAGCGATGTCAGCCTCTTCGGTGGGAACGAACTCGTGAAGAGGGGGATCCAGGAAGCGGATGGTAACGGGGCAACCCTCAAGTGCCTCGTAAAGCTTCTCGAAGTCACCCTGCTGCATGGGCAGGATCTTAGCAAGAGCCTTCTCGCGACCCTCAACGGTATCGGAGCAGATCATCTCACGGATAGCGGCGATACGGTCAGCCTCGAAGAACATATGCTCGGTACGGCAAAGGCCGATACCCTCAGCACCCAGCTCGCGAGCCTTCTTTGCATCGGCGGGGGTGTCGGCATTGGTGCGGACCTGAAGCTTGCGGTACTTGTCAGCCCAGCCCATGATGGTGCCGAAGTTGCCGGAGATCTCAGCATCAACGGTGGGGATGATGCCGTCGTAGATCTTACCGGTCGAGCCGTCGATCGAGATATAGTCGCCCTCGACATAGGTCTTGCCTGCAAGGGTGAACTTCTTGTTTTCTTCGTCCATAGCGATTTCGCCACAGCCCGAAACACAGCACTTACCCATACCGCGGGCAACAACTGCTGCGTGAGAGGTCATACCGCCGCGAACGGTCAGAATGCCCTGTGCGGCCTTCATACCGGTAATGTCCTCGGGAGAGGTCTCAAGACGGACAAGGATAACCTTCTTGCCGGCGTTGTTCCAAGCCTCTGCGTCGTCAGCCGAGAATACGACCTGACCGCAAGCAGCGCCGGGAGATGCGCCAAGACCCTTGCCGACGGGGTTAGCAGCCTTCAGAGCCTTTGCGTCGAACTGGGGATGCAGAAGGGTGTCAAGGTTACGGGGATCGATCATCAGAACGGCTTCCTGCTCGGTCTTGTGACCTTCAGCAACCAGGTCAACTGCGATCTGGAGCGCTGCCTGTGCGGTGCGCTTGCCGTTACGGGTCTGAAGCATATAGAGCTTGCCGTGCTCAACGGTGAACTCCATATCCTGCATATCGTGGTAGTGGTTCTCAAGGATACCGCAGACCTTTACGAACTGCTCGTAAGCCTCGGGGAACTTTTCAGCCATCTGAGCGATAGGCATAGGCGTACGAACGCCTGCAACAACGTCCTCACCCTGTGCATTGGTCAGGAACTCGCCCATCATCTTCTTCTCGCCGGTTGCAGGGTCACGGGTGAATGCAACACCGGTGCCGCAGTCGTCGCCCATGTTACCGAATGCCATTGCCTGTACGTTAACGGCAGTACCCCAAGAGTAGGGAATGTCGTTGTCGCGGCGGTAAACGTTTGCACGGGGGTTGTCCCAAGAACGGAATACGGCCTTAACGGCACCCATCAGCTGCTCCTTGGGATCGGCGGGGAAGTCAGAACCGATCTTAGCCTTGTACTCAGCCTTGAACTGCTCAGCAAGCTCCTTGAGGTCCTCAGCGGTCAGGTCAACGTCCTGCTTCACGCCCTTCTCGGCCTTCATCTTGTCGATCAGCTCTTCGAAATACTTCTTGCCGACTTCCATAACGACGTCGGAGTACATCTGGATAAAGCGGCGGTAGCAGTCGTAAGCCCAACGAGCATTGCCGGACTTTTCAGCCATAACCTTAACAACATCTTCATTCAGACCAAGGTTGAGGATGGTATCCATCATACCGGGCATCGATGCGCGAGCGCCCGAACGAACAGAAACAAGAAGGGGATTTTCAAGGTCGCCGAACTTCTTGCCGGTGATCGCTTCCATCTTAACGATGTACTCGTTGATCTCGGCCTGGATTTCGGGATTGATCTGACGACCGTCTTCGTAATACTGGGTGCAAGCCTCAGTGGTGATGGTAAAGCCCTGGGGAACGGGAAGACCGATGTTGGTCATTTCGGCGAGGTTAGCGCCCTTGCCGCCCAGCAGCTCACGCATGTTGGCATTGCCTTCTGTGAAAAGGTAGCAATACTTCTTTGCCATTGTGAAAATACCTCCAAAAAAAATATATTTTTTACAAACTTGTTTGGATGCGCGCCTTTGAAGTAAAAAAGACGTGCATATCAGAGGTATTATACCATAATATAATTAAAAGTACAATAGTTTTATCAAAAAAAGATCGTTATTTTTTAAACGAAACTTGTGTTTGACACTGCGGCTTTTTTGATGTATAATAGGAGCAGATCGTCGGCGCGGGCAACTTCCGCGGCGGCGTTTATGTGCTTGCAGAAAACAAACGGAGGGGAATATGGCAAATATTTTCGATCTCTTTAAAAAAATAGAAAAAGCAGACACCGCCCCCACGGGTGCGCCCGAGTTTTTGATTGTGGGCCTTGGCAACCCCGGTGCGCAGTATGCGAATACCCGACATAACGTGGGATTTCTCGCGCTGGATTTCATTGCCGAGCGCCTTGGCGCGCGCATCGACCGCGCCCGCTTCCGTGCCCTTGTGGGCGAGGCGGCGTGGGCAGGGCATCGCGTGCTCTTTCTGAAGCCCCAGACCTTTATGAATCTGTCGGGTGAGGCTGTGCGTGAGGCGGCGGCATTCTATCACATTCCGCCCGAAAAGGTGATCGTGATCTCGGATGACGTCAACTTTGCCGTCGGTCGCCTGCGCGTGCGCGCAAAGGGCAGTGACGGCGGACACAACGGCATCAAAAATATCATCTATCAGCTGAGCGCCGATACCTTCCCGCGCGTGCGTGTCGGTGTAGGCGAGCGTCCCCATCCCGATTTCGATCTTGCCGATTGGGTGCTTTCCCCCTTCACGAAAGAGGATATGACCGTGCTTACCGCTTCGTTTGATAAGGTGGCTGCGGGCATTGAACACATTCTTGCGGGCGATGTACCCGCCGCAATGCAGCTGTGCAACGGGAAGTAAGAGATGCTGCTGAATACTTGTTTGCATCACGACGGAGAATACCGTCAGCTACGCGACGAGCTGTCTGCCTCGTTCACCGCACGCTCGTTGCCTTATGTGGCGTGTGGGCTTTGCGACGGCGCCGCCGATGCGCTGATTGCCACGCTGCTGTGCGACCTGCGCGAACAAAAAAAGGGCACGGCACTGTGCATCCTTTCCGAGGAGAAGCATTGCGTTGCCCTGCAAAATTATCTTGAATCACAAGGGGTGCGTGCCGCATTTTTTATGGCACGTGACCTCACTTTTTACAACATTACCGCCTCGCACGAATACGAATACGAGCGCTTGCGTGTCCTGCGCGGTCTCACCGTCGGCGACTATGACGTGGTGATCACCACGCCCGATGCCGCGCTTGGCTATACCATCTCGCGCGAGCGACTTGCTGCAAACACCCTACGCCTTGACCGCGACAGTATCATCGATCTGAACGATTTTACCGCTCAGCTGGTGGCGGCGGGCTATACCCGTGTCGACCTTGTCGAGGGCGCGGGACAGTTTGCCATCCGCGGCGGCATTATTGACGTTTTTGCACCCCATCTGCGGGCTATTTCCGCTGACCATCAGATGATCAGCGGTGCTATGGCACTGCGTATCGAGCTGTTTGGCGATGAAATCGACCGTATGGGCGTATTTGACACAGAGAGCCAGCGCATTCATACCGTGCTGACCGACTGTGAGCTTCCCCCTGCCCGCGAGGTGCTGGTGGATGCCGAGGCGCGCCGTGTAATGCACGATGCCGTCAAGGCACGCCTTGCCAAGGCGCAGGACGAGCGCGCCGCAGAGGAGCTGCGTGTTGAGCTTTCCGAATTAGAGGGAGACGGCGAGGTGCGCTTTGCCGATAAGTATCTGTCCTTGGTTGATCCCGCAAAGGAGTGCTTGCTCTCCTATTTTGCACCCCGTTCCTTTACTATCGTGCGCGGGACGAACGCCGTGTTTGACCGTCTGAAGGCATCGGTATGGCACCGCAATCAGGCGGTAGAGGAGCTGCTTGAGGCAGGCATGGTTTCCGGGCGCTATGCCGAATACGGCAAGCCCGAATCGGCGCTGTCACTTTTCCTTGACGAGGCGACGACTCTGCACGTCGATTCGATCGCAGAGGGTCTTTCGGGTAAGCGACTTGGCGGTATTTTCAGTTTCCGTACCAAGCATACCCCCGCATACGGGGATAATGTTATCCTGTTGGAAGAGGATCTGGAAAGCTACGTCCGTATGAAATGGCGCGTGCTGTTGGTTGCCGAAAACGAGACAAGTGCCAAAAACGCCGCAGGGCTGCTTGCCTCGCACGGCTTTGCGGCAAAGCTGGCAGATGACAACAGCGTGCTGGGTGACGAGGGTGAGATCCTTGTTTCGTGGCGCGAGCAGACAGCAGGCTTTGAGCTATCAAGCGCCCGTGTTGCGGTGCTCTCTCTTGCGGGAGATGCCCGCACGGGTGGACTTTCGCTGTCGGGCAAGATGAAGCGCGCGAAAAAGAAGCGCGATGCCAAGGCGGCAATCCTTTCCTATGCCGACCTTGAGGTGGGCGACCTTGTGGTGCACGATGCGCACGGCATCGGACGCTATATGGGCCTTGAAACGCTTACCATTGACGGGGTAACGCGCGATTACGTGAATATCCAATACGCGGGTGCAGACCGTCTGTTTTTGCCTTGTGACCGCCTGGATGCCGTTTCCAAATACATCGGCGCACACGCCGATGACGGTATGGTAAAGCTTTCGCGCTTCGGCGGCGGAGAGTGGAAAAAGGCAAAGGCGCGCGCCAAGGCGGCGGTCAAGGATATGGCAAAGGATCTGATCGCTCTTTATGCCGAGCGCGCACGCAAACAAGGCTATGCTTTTCCGCCGGACGACGATTATCAGCGCGATTTTGAAATTGCGTTTCCGTATGACGAGACCGAGGGACAGATCGCGGCAGCCACCGAGATCAAGCAGGATATGATGTCTTCCACGCCGATGGACCGTTTGTTGTGCGGTGACGTGGGCTTTGGCAAGACCGAGGTGGCGCTGCGCGCCGCCTATAAGGCGGTGCTTGCGGGCAAGCAGGTGGCAATCTTGGTGCCGACAACCATTTTGGCATTGCAGCATTTTCAAACCATCGGGTCGCGTATGCGCCCCTTTGCCGTGCGCGTGGATATGATCTCGCGCTTCCGCACCGCAAAAGAACAGCAGCAGACCCTCAGACGCCTGGCGCGCGGTGATATCGATATCATCGTCGGCACGCACCGTCTGATCGGTTCGGATATCAAGTTCAAGGATCTGGGTCTTCTGATCGTTGACGAGGAGCAGCGCTTCGGCGTGGCACAGAAGGAAAAGATCAAACAGGCGGCGGGCAATGTGGATGTGCTGACCCTGACCGCTACCCCCATTCCCCGCACGCTGAATATGGCAATGAGCGGCATTCGCGACATTTCGATTCTGGACGAGGCGCCGGGCGACCGCTTGCCCGTACAGACCTATGTGTTGGAGGATGATGACCTGATCATCGGTGAGGCAATTCGGCGCGAGCTGCGGCGCGGCGGACAGGTCTTTTACCTGCACAACGCAGTTGAAAGCATCAATACCGTGGCGGCAAAGCTCGCGCGTGACATTCCCGAAGCGCGCATCACCGTGGCACACGGGCAGATGGACAAGGAAACGCTGGAGAAGATCTGGAGCGATATGATCACGGGCGAAATCGATATTCTGGTCAGTACCACCATCATCGAGACCGGTGTCGACGTGCCAAACGCGAACACGCTGATCGTCGATAACGCACACCGTCTGGGGCTTTCTCAGCTGCATCAGATCCGCGGGCGCGTGGGACGCTCCCCCCGTCGCGCGTATGCTTATTTCACGTATCCGCGCGGTCGCGCGTTGGGAGATATTCAACGCAAGCGCCTGGAGGCAATTCGCGAATACGCCGAATTCGGCGCGGGCTTCCGCATCGCGTTGCGCGATCTTGAGCTGCGCGGCGCAGGCAACCTGCTGGGTGCTGAGCAGCACGGGCATCTGGATGCCGTTGGTTATGACCTTTATGTAAAGCTACTGAATGAAGCGGTGCTCACCGAACGGGGTGAAAAAATCGAGGAAAAGACCGAGTGTATCGTCACCCTTTCCTACGATGCGTGTTTGCCCACCAAATACGTCAAATCAGGCGCACAGCGCATCGCGCTTTACAAGCGCATTTCGCTCATCGGCACGCAATATGACCTTGAGGATATGACCGACGAGCTGCTTGACCGCTACGGAGAATTACCCCGTGCGGCATCCAATCTGCTGACCATTGCCCTCATTCGCTCGCGCGCCGAGCGTTGCGGCATCACGCAGATCCGCCAGGATGGCGCCACCGTGCATATCGGCTCGCCCGACCTTGACGTGGATATCTGGATGGAGCTATCCGCCCGCTTCCCCGGCAAGCTGCGTATGATGCTTTCTGCCAACCCGTATATCCAATATCGCATCGATAAGGGCCCGGCAGGGCTTGACGGTCTTGTGACGCTTTTCGGTGCATATCTTGAACTTTTGGAAGAGAACAAGAAAAGCATAGACAAATAAAGAAAAATATTGTATAATGATAGTTGTTTGAAGCACTTCTATCCATCGAATTTATAAAAAGGAATGACAAGATGAAAAAAAGAGTACTGTCGATCCTCGCACTGCTTTGCGCGGCGGTGTTTCTGTTTACCGCTTGCTCGCGGCACGGAAAGACCCTTATTAAGGCAGGGGATGAAAAAATATCGATCAACGTCTTCCAGCTTTACCTCTCGCGTATGCGCGGCAGTCTTGCCTCGGCAGGGGATGATGTGGAATCGGCTTCCTATTGGAAATCGATCACCGATGTGGAAACCCAGATCACGCAGGCAGAGTTTTATACCGCCCGCGTGCTGGAGGGCTTGAAGCAGATCGCCGCGGCGCTGGTGATTTATGACGAGCTCGGGCTGAAGCTTCCCAAGGAGACCGAGGATAGCATTGACGAGTGGTTGGATGCCCTGGTTGAATCGGTTGCGGGCGGCTCGAAGGCGGAGATGAATTCGATCCTCTCGGCGTTTGGCGCAAACTTGACGGTCCTGCGCGATGCCACGATCATTGAGGCAAAAATCGATCAGCTGAAAACGCATTTGTACGGCTCGAAATGTGAGCTGGTGCTGGATTCCGCAAAGGATGTGTTCTTCCGCGAATCCTATTTCCGCGGCAAGCAGATCTGGCTGTCGAACGAGTATCACGATCACGAAAAAGATGCAGACGGTCGCACGATTTATTATCTTTTGAACGATAAAGGCAACTTGACGGCAAACATTGCTTACGATACCGAAAACGGCACTCCCGTGGTGGAAAACGGTGTTACCGTTTATCGCGAATACGGCGATATTGCCTACGATACCAAAAACGGTGTGGCAACGGGTGAGCGCGATGCGGATCGCAATCTGATCTATTACGTGAAGGATGGCGACGGCAAGGCAACCAAGGTGATCGCATACGACACCGATACCGAGAATAAGAATATCAAGGCTGTTGAAGAGGATGGCGTTACCGTATACCGCAAATGGGTGATCGCTTACGACGAGGATAGCGAAAAGAGCTCTCCCAAATACTATTACACCACTGATGCAAGTGGCAAGACGGTAGCCAAAACTGCCACGTACACCGACGAAGAAATGGCGAAGACACTGCTGCTGGCAAAGGATATCGTCGAGCAGTGCAAGGATAACGAATCCCGCTTTGACGAGGCGGCAAAGATGTACAGCGATAGCACGGGCTTTGATGCTCTTGCCCCCAACGGTATGTTCTTTGCTTACGGTGTCACCTATGGTGACACGCTGTTCCGTGCCTTTTCCACCACTCTGCAAGAGCTTGAGGTCGGTGAGCTGTCGGTCATCGACACCAACGGCAACGGATATTACATTCTGATGCGCTGTGAGCTGGAAGAGGACTATTACGCGTGGAGCGATGATGACAACAGCACTTGGTTTGATGGCACGCGCGGCGTAACCTTCAATTCCTTGCTTTCCGAATATATGCTGCAAAACAAAGCAAAGGAATATCTTGACCGCATCGAGATCAATGAAGAGCTGCTTGCTACCGTGGATATCACGATGGTTGCCACCAACAAAATTTACTGATTTTGAAAAAAAGGGCTTGACAAACAAAAGCTCTTGCGCTATACTGTTCACGAAAACCGCATAGAAATCGGGGGCGCTGTCGTACGACGGCTGAGACGGATGTGTGTCCGAACCCTTAAACCTGATACGGATAATGCCGGCGTAGGGAAGAGATCGAGGGAAAATGTTTCTTTTACCGCACGGAGATTTCCGTGCGGTAATTTTACATTTGGAGGGTTTTTATGAAACGAAACGAAAAAACCAAACGGCTTGTTGAAAGCTCGCTGATGATCGCGCTCGGCACGGTGCTCAGCATTCTGCCCATCGTCGAAATGCCTTATGGAGGCTCGGTGACAGTGGCATCGATGCTGCCCTGTCTTCTGATCGCCTACCGCCACGGTCTTGGTTGGGGGCTTGGCACGGGTGCCGTGTATGCCGTTCTGCAACAGCTGCTGGGGCTTAAGAATCTCAGCTATTTCACCACGTGGCAGTCGATCGTGGCGATCATCCTGCTTGATTATCTCATTGCCTTCGTAGTGATCGGCCTTGGCGGTATCTTCCGCAAGCCGATCAAGCAGCAAAATCTTTCGCTCGCGTCAGGTGCGCTGCTTGTCTGTGTGCTGCGCTATATCTGCCACGTCATTTCGGGCGCTACCGTGTGGGCGGGGTTATCCATCCCCACCGAGGCGGCGCTTGCCTACTCGTTTGGCTATAACGCAACTTATATGATCCCCGAAACCATCGTGCTGGTGCTGGTTGCCTATTATCTTGGCACCGTGATGGATTTCCGTCGCGAAACCCCCGTGCGCATGGCAATGCCCGAGTCGGGTAACAAAGAGGCAGGCGTGCTTGGCGCGATCGCCATGCTCATCGGCGTTGTGGCAAGTGTGGTTGACGTGTCGCTGATTTTTGCACATCTGCAAAATCCCGAAACGGGCTCGTTTGATATCACGATGCTCACCGCCGAGCCCTTTGTGGAAAGCTTTTGGCTGACAGTGGTTGTGATCACCGCCGTAGCGCTTGCAGGCATTGCCGTGCTGCTGTTCCGTCGCCGCGCTGTGCTGACAAACGCCGCTGAATAAACAAAAAAAGAAGACCCACCCTCGGGGTCTTCTTTTTTATTTTGATCCCCGTATGGGGGGATTACCAATCGGTAGCAATGAATTTCCAGCCGCCCTTGATATAGTTCAGCCCCGACCACAGCGTGAATACCAGCATCACGCCGACCGTGAGATAGGAAAGGGGATAGATGCCCGCAAGTGCCCAATCACCTGCAAGGTGCGTAATCAACGCATCAACCAGCGGTTCGATAAAGAGGGCACAGATGCAAACGATCTGGCTGACGGTTTTGATTTTGCCAAGCATATTGGCGGCAACCACCTTGCCGCTGGCGTTTACCAGCACCAGGCGGAGCGACGTGATCGCCAGCTCGCGGAAGATGACCAGCAGAACGGCAACAAAATAAATAACAAGGAAAATGGTATCGTACGTAACACCGTAAATGGCGGGGTTCTGCATACGAAACAGCAACGCAAGGAAGGTACCGATCACCATAAATTTATCGGCAACAGGGTCCATAAATTTACCAAAGTTGGTGATCAGGTTGCGTGCACGCGCGATCTTGCCATCCAACATATCGGTAAGAGAGGTGAGGATAAACAGCACAAGTCCCACGCCGTAAGCCACCTGCCACGGAATGAGCGAGGCGGGCAACAGCAGGAAAACGGTCATTACGGGAACAAGACAAAGACGAAGCATTGTCAGCTTGTTGGGGAGATTCATTTTGCTCATATTAAATCCTCCTTATGCGGTGGGAAGCACGGCAACGCCGTAAAGGTCGTAATCGACCACTTCCTCAATTTTAACATCGATGATGCAGCCGGGGGCAATGCGACGGGCTGCCTTGAAATAGACCTTGCCGTCAATTTCGGGGGCATCGTCGGCGGTTCTGCCGAAGTGTGCTTCGCTCACGGGGTCAAAATCTTCTACCAGCACGCGCACGGTCTTGCCTACCTTTGCTTCATTCGCATCGGCGCTGATCTGCATCTGCGCCTTCATCAGAATATCGGCACGATCCTGCTTGAGCTGCTCGTCGATCTGGTTCGGCATTTTTGCGGCAACCGTGCCCTCTTCGGGCGAGTAGGGGAATACACCCATGCGCTCAAATTTCGTTTCCTCAACGAAGCGGCAAAGGGTTTCGAAGTCTTCTTCGCTCTCGCCGGGGAAGCCGGTGATAAAGGTGGTGCGAAGGGTAAGATTCGGAATCTCGCGGCGCAGCTTAGCGATGACCTCGCGGATCATAGCGCTGTCACCGTGGCGGTTCATTGCCTTCAGGATGGGGTCAGAAATATGCTGCAAAGGCATATCGATGTACTTCACGATACGGTCGTTGTCGCGCATCTCGGCAATCAGCTCGTCAGTGATTTTGTCGGGGTAGCAGTAAAGCAGACGGATCCACGGGATGCTTGTTTCCTCAGTGATGCGGTGCAGGAGCTCTGCCAGACGGTAAGAGCCGTAAAGGTCCTCGCCATAGCGGGTAATATCCTGCGCCACGACATTCAGCTCCTTGATGCCAAGCGCTTCAAGATCCTTTGCTTCTCTGATCAGATCCTCCATCGGGCGACTGCGGAAGCGGCCGCGGATCGAGGGGATTGCGCAATAGGTGCAGCAGTTATCACAGCCCTCGGCGATCTTCAGGTACGAATAAAATTCGGGGGTGGTCAGCACGCGGTCGCCGCCAAGCGCCACGGTGTTTTTATCCTCAAACGAGGTGTATTTGGGGAGCGATTTATTCTCAAGACGGGCGATCACGCTTTCCACCGCTTCGACAATGTTATGGATGCTGCCGACACCAAGCAGAGCATCGACCTCGGGCAGCTCGTCAAGAATCTCCTCGCGGTAGCGCTCGGCAAGACAGCCCGTAACGATGATTGCCTTCAGGTCAGCGTTTTCCTTCAGCCACGCAATGTCAAGAATGTTGTCGATCGCCTCTTGCTTGGCACTGTCGATAAAGGCGCAGGTGTTGATGATGACGATATCTGCCTCAGTTTCCTCGGGTGTGACCTCGAAGCCGTGTGAGAGCAGGTGATGGAGCATAACCTCGGTGTCCAACTGATTTTTGGGACAGCCGAGTGAAATAAAACCGATTTTCATAGTTTCAGCCTTTCTGTAAACACTATCATAATGATACCACAGAAGAAAGAGATTGTCAAGAAAAGCGGAGAATGGGATGAAAAAAAGAATTGGGATGAAAAAGCAACACCGCATATGGGGTATTCTTTCCCTTTTGGTGCCGGCGATTATCTTTTTGTTGCCGTTGCCGGTTGTTTCCCACCCCTTCTTCCGCATTTTGGGATTTTCGCTTGCAGGCGTCGTACTGCTTTTACTGGTCTGGCGCTTGCCTCACGTGCTCAAAAACGGATGGGCTCTGCTACAGTCGGTGTATCGAACAGGCACCGGGGATTGGCTGATCCGTGCAACGCTGTTCGGCGGAATATTGCTCAATCTTGCCTATGCCGCCTTCCGCTTTGTGATTGGGGTAAGCAGTAGCTCGCTTTGGTTTTGTGCCGAGGCGGTCTTTTATTTGTTGCTGTGTGCTGCGCGCATTTTTTTGGTGGAGGAGGAACGTCGGATCACGCGCGAAAATACCCCCGTATTGAGGGATCTTTTGGGTTGGAGCGCCTATCGACGGGGTGGACTTTTGCTGCTTTGGCTCTCGGTTGCCGCCGCAGGCATCGTGATCCTTGCCCTGCGCGAGGAGCGTACGCGGGGCTATCCCGATATTGTGGTGATAGGTGCGATTCTGTTTACCGTTTGGCGCGCAGGGCTTGCACTATACCAGATTTTTCACTACCGTCACTCACATCCCACCCTGTCGCTGGCAAAGCTCTTTTCGCTGGCAACGGCACTGCTTTCCTTTTTCGCGCTGCAATGCACGCTATTTGCCCGTTACGGCAAGGATTTCGCATACCGTTTGCGGCTGATTGCGGCAACGGGCGGAGCGGTATGCCTGTCGCTTTTCCTTGTCGGTCTTTTTGTGTTGCGGCGCGCACGGCACGAGTTAAAAAAGAACGGGATATGACCAATTTTGGTCATATCCCGTCAAACGGTATGAAAATCAGCGGGGGCGAGGCACAAAGCCAAGCTTCTTTTGTACCTTCGAAAGGGTCTTGCGCGCGCAATATGCCGCCTCGTCGGCACCCTTCTTCATCATTTCCTCAAGGTAAGCCTTATCGGCAAGCAAGCGCTTGAATTCTGCCTGTACGGGTGCCAGTGCATCGGCGCACACCTCACCCACGGCGGCCTTAAAGTCGCCATAGCCACGGCCTGCAAACTCGCGTTCGATTTCTTCCATGGTGGCATTCGTGAAGCAGGAGTAAATGGTCATCAGGTTGTTGATGCCGTCCTTGCCCTCGGCAAAGCGCACCACGGTATCCGAATCGGTCACCGCGCGGCGGAATTTACGCAAAACGGTGTCACGGTCGTCCAAAATAAAGACAACGGCGTTCAAATTGTCGTCCGATTTGCTCATTTTCTTGGTAGGCTCGGCGAGCGACATGATCTTTTTGCCGCTTTGCGAGATGATGGGCTCGGGCACGGTAAAGGTGTCGGGGTAGATCTGGTTGAAGCGCTCGGCAATGTCACGGCAAAGCTCAACGTGCTGCTTCTGGTCAACGCCGACGGGAACCACGTCGGTCTGATACAGCAGAATGTCGGATGCCATCAGTACGGGGTAGGTGAAAAGACCTGCGTTGATGTTGTCCGAATGGCGCGCGCTCTTATCCTTGAATTGGGTCATGCGCGACAGCTCACCAAACATGGTGAAGCAATTGAGGATCCACGCAAGCTCGGCGTGTGCGGGCACGTGCGACTGTACGTAAAGCGTGTTCTTTTGGGGGTCAAGTCCGCATGCCATATACAGCGCCAGCGTTTCATAGGTGCGGCGGCGCAGCTCGGCGGGGTTCTGGCGCACGGTGATGGCGTGCTCGTCTACCACGCAGTAGAAGCACTGATATGCCTCGCTGTAGGTCGAGAAGTTGCGGATGGCGCCCAGGTAGTTGCCAATGGTTAGGTTTCCGCTGGGCTGTACGCCCGAATAGCAGATTTTACGGTCGTTTAACATATCGGTTTCCTTTCAACGGGTTTTGGAAGATTCAAGAAAGAAGTGCGCGGGCTGTCTCACCCAGGCGCTTGACACCCTCAACGATCTCCTCGTCGGTGGGGGTAGAGTAATTGAGGCGGAAGGAGCGCGAGGGCGCATTCGTATCACAGTTGAAGGCAGTGCCGGGAACAACCGCCACCTTCTTCTCAAGTGCCGCTTGCACGAATGCGTTCATATCAACGTGCTCGGGCAGGGTGCACCAGATAAACAGTCCTCCCTCGGGGTGGGTAAAGGTGATCTCGGCGGGCAGCTCGCTTGCAAGCTGCGTGAGCATCAGGTTGCATTTGCGGCGATAGAGCGCGCGGATCTTTTCAATGTGCGCATCAAGATCGCACTCGGTCATAAAGCGGTGACACAGCATCTGGAAAAAGATGTTGGTGTGTACATCCTCACCCTGCTTGGCGACAGCCATTTTCGAAATGATTGCCTCGGGCGCGACCACAAATCCGAGTCGCATGCCTGCCGACAGAATTTTGGAGAAGGACGAGCAATAGATGACAATCCCCTCGGTATCCATCGATTTGATGGTGGGGATCTCCGTGCCTGCAAAGCGCAACTCCCCGTAAGGGTTGTCCTCCAGAATAAGCAATTTGTGTCGGCGTGCCACCTCGTAAACGCGACGGCGCTTTTCGGCACTCATCGTAATGCCGGACGGATTCTGAAAGGTGGGGATCAGGTAAAGAAGCTTGGCGCGGGGATTTTCCGCAATGGCGCGCTCCAGCCCCTCGATGCTGATGCCGTCGCTCTCGATCTCCACACCAACGGTTTGAGCGCCGTTTGAGCGGAAGGAATTGAGCGAACCGATAAAGGTGGGATTTTCGCAAATGACCACATCCCCCTCGTTACAAAGCACCTTGCAAGCAAGCTCGATGCCCTGCTGACCGCCCGATACCACTATGGTGCTATCGGTAAAGGTGTCGCCTGCGGCGATCGATTTACCGATGCCAAATACCTTGCGCTGGCGTTCTGCGATCGCCTTTCGCAAGGGGGGATAGCCCTCGGTGATGCTATACTGCAGTGCCGTGACGGGCGCGGTTTGGAAAATGTCTGCCGAAAGGCGGGCAAGGTCCTCTACGGGGAAGGACTCGGCGGTGGGGTTGCCTGCGGCAAAGGAAATGATCGTGGGATCGGAAAGACTTTTGAAGATCTCACGAATGGCAGAGGGCTTGAGATTTGCGATTTTATTTGAAAATATATATTCCATAATAACCCCCTTGGCAATAGATAATTTATTATATCACTTTTCTTGCTTGAATGCAAGGATGCTGAGAAATTTTTCTCGTTTGGTTGACTTTTCTTCGGGGGCATGCTAGGATAAAAGAAAAAAAGGAGTTTTATATGATACACCATATGGTAATGTGGAGATTTGCCGACAGCGCCGAGGGTAAGACCCGTAAGGAAAATATGGCGATCGTGCGCGAGCGCCTGCTGGCACTGCCTGCAATCATTCCCGAAATCAAGGCAATGAAAGTGGGATGTCAGGTGCTTGCTGACGACGCTTATGACCTTGTGCTGCTCAGCGATTTTGAGGATGCCGATGCCCTGCAGACCTATCGGGTGCATCCTGCCCACGTGGCGGTTGCCGATTACGTGAAGCTGGTAACGACCGAGCGTCGGGCAATCGACGTTGCATACGAATAAAAGACAAAAAAAGCGCGGCACGTGCCGCGCTTTTTTTGTTATTTCAATACGATATTACGGTAATTTTTCTTGCCGCGGCGCAACAGCTTGCCCTTGGCAAACGATTCCTTGGTAAAGGTCGCCTTGATGTCGGTGATCTTCTCACCGTCTACCGTGGCACCGCCCTGCTCGACCGTGCGGCGCGCCTCGGATTTCGAAGCAACAAGACCGCTTTTTGCAAACAGTGTCAGCACGTCGATCACACCGTCGGTGAAATCCTCGTCAGACAGTTCAACCGTGGGGGCATCCTCGGCGTTGCCCGCACCAAACAGTGCGCGTGCGCTTGCCTGTGCCTTTTCGGCTTCCTCGTCACCGTGCACCAGCTTGGTCAGCTCAAAGGCGAGAATTTCCTTGGCGCGGTTGAGCTGCTCGCCCTGCCAATCTGCCATTGCCTCGATTTCCTCGATGGGCAGGAAGGTCAGCATACGGATGCACTTCAGTACGTCGGCATCGCCGACATTGCGCCAATACTGATAGAAATCAAAGGGAGAGGTTTTGTTCGGGTCAAGCCAAACGGCACCCGATTGGGTCTTGCCCATCTTCTTGCCCTCGGAATTCAACAGAAGCGTAATGGTCATAGCATAGGCATCCTTGCCAAGCTTACGGCGGATCAGCTCGGTGCCGCCCAGCATGTTCGACCACTGGTCGTCACCGCCGAACTGCATATTGCAGCCAAAGTTCTGATAGAGGTGATAGAAGTCGTAGGACTGCATGATCATGTAGTTGAATTCCAGGAAGGAAAGGCCGCGCTCCATGCGCTGCTTATAGCACTCGGCAGACAGCATCTTG
The DNA here is from genome assembly GCA_045119135.1 of Eubacteriales bacterium. Lineage (GTDB taxonomy): Bacteria > Bacillota > Clostridia > Oscillospirales > CAG-272 > Firm-07. The sequence continues at coordinate 16,297 of JBGVCY010000116.1, forward strand.
TTGACCGAGAAGCAGGCGCCCACGTCGCGCAGAAGCTCAACGTAATTGAGGTCCATCAGCCAATCGGCATTGTTGACAAGGATCGCCTTGTCGTCACCGAATTCGATGAAGCGTGCCATCTGTTTTTTGAAGCATTCCACGTTATGAGCAATGGTTTCGGTGGTCATCATCTGGCGCATATCGGTACGTCCCGAGGGGTCGCCGACCATTGCGGTACCGCCACCGATCAGCACCACGGGACGGTTGCCCGCCATCTGCAGGCGCTTCATCAGGCACAGTGCCATAAAGTGACCCACGTGCAACGAATCTGCGGTGGGGTCAAAGCCGATATAGAAGGTTGCTTTACCGGCGTTGATCAGCTCGCGGATCTCCGCCTCGTCGGTGACCTGTGCGATCAGACCGCGTGCAACAAGCTCTTCGTAAATTTGCATAGATAACTCCTTTAGAAAGTAACAATAAACCTATTATAGCAAGGGAATTCCGAAAAGTCAAGGATTATTCTGCTTCTTCCTTGCTGTCCTTCGCGGGCTTTTTGATGTTGACCAGAAGATTTGTCAGAATACCAAGCACCAGCGCGCACGCCATCGAGGGGATCGTGATCTCGCCAAAGGTAAGGGCAAGCCCGCCAACGCCCGTGATCAGGATCACCGAGATGGGGAAGAGGTTGCGATGCTCCTCTAAGTCCCTGCCCTCCATCATCGAAAGACCTGCTACTGCCACAAAGCCGTACAGCGCAATGCAGATGCCACCCGTAATGCAGTTGGGGATCGAGTTGACAAGTGCCACAAAGGGTGAGAAAAACGAGAGAAGAATGCAGCCGATCGAGGCGCAGATAATGCTCCAGATCGAGGTGCTGCCGGTGATTGCCATGCAACCGACCGCCTCGCTGTACGAGGTGTTGGGACAACCGCCGAACAGGGCACCGAACACCGAGCCAAGACCGTCGCCGACAAGCGTGCGCGAAAGACCCGGATCGGTCAGCAGATCGCGGCCGACGATCAGCGAAATGTGGGCGTGGTCAGCGATATGCTCAGCGAACACCACAAAGCCGATCGGCACATACGCCAGCAGGATCGAAAC
>JBGVCY010000117.1:0-11470 GCA_045119135.1 Eubacteriales bacterium
CTGCGGTCCTTGTGGTAACCGATTGGAAGAAGGACACTTGAATTTTATCAAAGAGGGGCATCTCTCCAATGGTCAAGGGATTTTCATATTCAAAAATAAAAATAAGGAGCGCACCGACAAGAATAAGTCCTGCGGTAACCGTAATCGCAATTTTGGAATGCAAAGTCAGATGCCTGAATATCTTGCGGTTCTTTGGCGAACGGCTCTTGATCACACGAAGCACGTCCCACCATACGATATATCCAAGACCGCCGAGAATGATGAGCGCCGAGGTGACGATATTGATCAAGGGATTTGTGGCATAATTGCAAAGGCTGTTTTCCGCGATAATATCAATGCCTGCGTTACAAAAGGCGGAAACCGAATTGAATACCGATATCCAGATGCCCACAGCCCCAAACTCGGGAACGAACACGAGCATATACAGGATAGCTCCTATTCCTTCGATAATAAGCGTGCCGAACAACACGTTCTTAACGAACTTTGCAAGCCCTGACATCGTATTGAGATTAAAGGCATCTTGAATGAGCAAGCGGTCGCCGATGCCCATTTTTCTGTTCAAAAGAAGCATCAACCCCGACATAATGGTGATGATACCAAGACCGCCGATCTGTATAAGAAGCAGAATGACGATCTGCCCGAACACGCTCCACGTGGATACCGTGGGGAGCGTCACAAGTCCCGTCACGCAGGTGGAGGTTGTTGCCGTAAAGAGCGCATCGAGATACGGCACGGCTTCGCCGCTTGCAGAGCTGATTGGCAATGCCAAAAGTCCGCTTCCTACGAGAATGGTAACGAGGAAGCTGAGCAATATGATCTGCGTGGTTGAAAGCGTGAATTTCTTTTTCCTAACCATAAGATTTCCTCAAAAAGCATAAAGGAACCAACGGCCTCTGCAGTCAACTGGTTCCTTTAATCATCGTTATTTTTTATAATTATATCATATTTTGCCGTTTATGTCAATATTTTTTATACAATAACTATCATCGCTATCTACACGACAAATTGGAATTTATTTATTGACTTGTTTCTAATTATATGATATAATACTCACAGAATAATTTGTCACCGGAGGCTGTGTACCGTAGTACCGTAAAGCCGGATTAGGTGTCCGAGTGAGCTCGGGTTATTGCAAAGCAATAGCCGGAGCTTTATTTTTTTGGAGGTTATGATGAAAAACACGAAGGTTACTCTTATTCCCCTCGCGGCGGATGACCGCGAGCAGTTTATCCTTGACAATCAATGGGCGTTCAAGTACGGCGCGCTGATGGAATTTGGCGAGCGTGACGACCATCTTGACGGGGATGGCGAGATCATCTCCCGCGCGACCATTGAGCGCTCTTTAGACGACCCGAAAAGCGAAACCTACCGCATTATGCTGAACGGCGAGAAGGTGGGCGGCGTGATCCTCACCATCGACAAGGAAACGCACCGCAACCATTTGGATATTCTCTTTGTGCTGCCCGAGGCGCACAGCCGCGGCATCGGCTACGGCGCGTGGCAGGCGGTGGAGGCGCTCCACCCCGAAACCGAGGTCTGGGAGACCTGCACGCCCTATTTTGAAAAGCGCAACATTCACTTTTACGTCAACAAGTGCGGCTTTCAGATCACAGAATTCTGGTGCGAGTATTTTCAGCCCGAGCACGGAATACCCGAGGGTGAAAGCCACGATCCCGATGAGGGACCTGATGAGATGTTCCGCTTTGTGAAAATAATGACTCCCAAAGGAGCAAAGCACGACGATTGAGCAAAAAGTTGGCACTTTTCTCGCAAAGTTTTCGTCCCTTTTCTATCAGTTTTCTATCATTTTTCTGACATTTTTCCAAAGAATAGGGACGAAACAGGGTGAATTTGCCCCATTTCCCACATAAACTGTGACGAGGAGTGACGCGGGGGAACGGCTCAAAAGCTCGTAAGCCGTTAACGCAGCGTGTGTTGAAAGCTTGACATATATGGTCATATCCCATACGGTTCGACTATGTGATTCTTTTTTGTTATGCACACGGTTGTGTTTGCATAACATCTAAATCGCCATAAACACTTTTGCACTTAAAAAAGAGCCGACCGATTTTTAAAGAGGGCTGACCTTACGGTCAGCCCTCTTTTGTATTTCACTTTAACATTGATGTGCGCGAAGCCAAGCGAGAAGGTGTTCGTAGCTCATTTCACCTGCAGCAACGGCAAGTCCTATCTGTGCTACATCGTCGTTATCGATGTCCAAAGAAACACCGTTTACCTGAAGGAAGGTCAGCATCACAAGAATACCGATCCGCTTGTTTCCGTCAAGGAAGGCGTGATTGGCGATCAGCGAAAAGCCAAGCCGTGCAGCCTTTTCTACGGTGGTAGGATACAGTTCCTCTCCACCATAGGTCTGAAAGGCACTTTCCAGTGCGCTTTCCAGCAATCCGAGATCGCGAACATCGGGCGACCCACCCGTTTCTTTGGTAACAAGCTGATGGAGCCAAAGCGCTTTTTCTTTTCTGATCCTGATCATTTTGCCAGCTCCTCAAACGCCTTTCTGTATTTCTGTAAAATACTTACCGCAGCCTGCTCGATCTGCTCGTCATCGGTCATTCTTTCCGCACCGCAAGGATAGGCACGCCTGGCAGACTCGCGGTCGGCAGTCATACTGCTGTAAAGGCGATAACCGCCTGCAAAGTTATAGGCATCAAAGCCGTTTTGCACCAGAATGCGGGTGGCAAGATAGCTTCGAAGACCGCTTTGGCACATCACGTACACTGGCTTACTTCTATCCAACTCCGCAAGGCGATCGCGCAGATCATCCAAGGGAATGTGAGAAAAGCCATCGGCGTGTCCGCGAGCATATTCCGTCGTAGTACGGGTATCCAAAAGTGTAACGTCCGTGCGTTTTTGCAGTGCTGTTATATCCTCGTAATAAAACTGTTTTACAATACCGTTTTCGATGTTATCGATGATAAAGCCCGCCATATTGACAGGATCCTTTGCCGAGGAATATGGGGGTGCATAGGCGAGCTCCAAATCCTTTAGGCGGTCAGCAGTGAGCCCTGCCTGCACCGCGGTAGCGATCACGTCAATGCGCTTATCAACGCCCCCGCGCCCCACGCACTGTGCGCCAAGCAGCTTGCGCGTTCCCTTTTCATAGATCACCTTCAAGGTCATTACGGTAGCGCCCGGGTAATATCCTGCGTGAGAGGAAGGCGAAAGAATCACCTTTTCGTAAGAAAAACCAGCAGACGTTGCCGTTTTTTCCGAAATTCCCGTTGCGGCGACGGTCAGATCAAAAAGCTTGATGACCGACGAGCCCTGCGAGCCGCGATAGCGGCTATCGATACCACAGATCTGATCGGCGGCGATGCGCCCCTGCTTATTGGCAGGACCTGCAAGAGATATGACCGCACGATCTCCCGTAACGGTATGAGAAACCTCGACTGCATCGCCCACAGCATAGATGTCGGGAATCGACGTCTGCATACGCTCATCGACCACAATTGCTCCCTTTTGCCCCAAGGCAAGACCGATGCTTTTGGCAAGCGTGTTATCGGGGGTAACACCGATTGCTACGATCACCAGATCGCTTGTGATCGAAGTGCCGTTTTTTAATACCGTTACGGCACTTTTTTCTGAAGCTCTGACATCTTCCACATCTGTATTGAGCAAAAGGTGGACGCCCTTTTCCTTCAAATGCGCGTGGATAAAGCAAGCAATATCAGCATCCACAACATTCAAAAGCTGTTTGCCGCGCTGAATCAGTGTAACATCAAGTCCTGCATGATGGAGATTTTCTGTCATTTCAAGCCCGATGAAGCCACCGCCGATGACGGTAGCGCTGTGGGGATGATTTTCTTCGATAAAGCGGCGGATCGCCAGCGTATCCTCGACTGTGCGAAGCCCAAACACCTGCTTGGCGCTTGCCGCCGTATACGGGGGCAGGATCGGCTTGGCGCCCGGCGACAGAATCAGCTTATCATATGATTCCTCGTACACCCTTCCCGTGCTTGTTTCTCGCACCGTTACCGCCTTTTTTTGCGGATCAATATCGACAACCTCGCTCTTTATGCGGGCATCGATACGAAAGCGCTTCCAAAAGCCCGCGGGCGATTGCAAAGTCAGGTCCTCTTCCTCTTCAATCACACCACCGATATAATAGGGTAAGCCGCAGTTGGCATACGAGATATACCCACTGCGCTCAAGCATCACGATCTCGGCACTTTCATCCAAGCGCCGTAGGCGTGCAGCCGCGGTTGCGCCGCCAGCCACACCGCCAACGATGACGATCTTTTTCATAACGTACCTCTTAAAGCATTTGTTTGTTGATCGAAGCCAGACGGAACATCAGGTCAGCAAGCTCTTTGGCGCTGACATCCATTCCGTTCTTGATCCAATCCACGACAAGCTTGTAAATACCGCCCGTAAAGTGCGAAATGATATAGGGGGGAACCTCGATATCAGGCATCAGAAGGGTCATCACGTCCTTTGAATACTCGTGGATCTTATCCATCAACATCGAAGCAAATTCGGAATTGACGATCTCGCGGAAAAAGGCAGGCTCCTTTTCGATGTAAGTAAAACACTTGATACTGACGTCGTAAACGGTAGGGGGCTGGAGCTGCTTCAGCTCTTCCACGCAACCCTGGAAGCACTCGTCAAGGTGGCGCAGCAGGATCTCCTCTTTACTGTTATAATTGCGATAATACGCCATACGCGACACGCCCGCCTTGTGGCAAAGTGCGCTGACGCTGATCTTATCAAAGGGCTTTTCTGCCATCAGGGTGATCAGCGCCGTGCAAAGGCACTCATGAAAAAATGCTTTCTGTTCTGCTTTCATCATAGCTTTCACAAACCTTTTCTAGATTTTCGGTGATACGCGCAAGACCGCCGTAAAGGATCTCGCGCTCCTCTTCACTGATGCCCTCTCCTGCAGGAGCAAAGATCTCGTCGATCTTGGCGGCAATATGGGATGCCGCTTCGCTTCCCTTTTCGGTCAGGAAAAAGGGGGCGTTATAGCGCTTTTTGGCATCGGATTGGCAGACGACATAGCCATTCTCCTCAAGAAAATGCAGGGAGTGTGACACGTGAGATTTGTCCTCGCCACAGATGTCGCACAGCTCCTTTGCCGTCAGGCTTTTTTCTTTGTAGAGATAATAAAGGCAGGATACGTGTGAGCTTTTCAGCGAAAAATCTGCCACCTCGGCATTCTTGATTTTTTGAATGGCGCGCTGGATCCGCAGAAGCATCACGGTGAATTTCTTATAACGCTCGTACATAGTCTCTCCTCTTGTTGAAAATTCAACAAGTATATTATAGCACAACAGGAAGGTGTTGTCAATAGCAAGAAAAAAGCACCCGTTCGGGTGCTTTTTTGATCAGTCAATAACGAAGTTGAAATAGAAATGCAGGATGCGCTGCAAAAACGAGCAACGGAATTCATCATATTCGAGCTTGGTGTAAGAGGAATAGATGTGCGTGACAGGCGATGCGATCAGGGCAAACAGCAAGCCGATCACCTGTGTTAGGCAAAGGATGGGGGCGCTGAAGATGGTTGCCATCATCCAGCCCGTAAAGTAACTGCCGTAGCCGTCAGAGGTCATAACCCAGCCGGCATCCTCTGCTTCCTCCGTCAGGCTCCACTTGGTGTTGTAATCACCGTATTTTTTGACGGTCTTGCCCGTGTGCACGTTTTTGAACTTATAGTCGCCGTGATAATAGGAAACGCTGCTTTCCTGGCCGCGCACCGCACAGATCAGTGCGGAAAGGAAGGTGACACCCATAAAGAGGAACAGCGGGAACAGCGGGAATTCGCCGTTGATCAGCATTTTGACACCAAACCAGAAGCACGCGCCCTGCCCCACCGAAAGGGGGATGCAGATAAAGAGTTGATTGGCGATATTCGACCATTTGGTGACCTCGCAGCCGCCGTCGAAATAGAAGCCGAACAGGAATTGCAGCACCATCTGAACGGGTGTCGGTGCCTCAAACATGCTTTCGCTGTAATCAAAGTGGATCGACCAGCTGCCAAGCGATTTGACAAGGGCAACGGTGCTGATGATCCAGCGCAGGAAGGAAAAGGGTGAGAGGATAAATTCGGGAATACCGAGGAAAAGACCCATATCGTAAATGCCGCGCAGTCGGCAGGAAAGCAGAGAAAAACCGACCAGCAGAATGATATAGAAAACGATGGGAGCGTTCTCGTATTCCTCCGGATACGCAAAATACAGGATCGTCATCATGCCGATCAACGTCTGCAACAGCGAGATGAAGAACAACGCAAAGTGCTTCAAGCCATTCATAGAAATACCTCTTTCGACCAAATCAGACAATTTGAGTATAGCACTGCACGGAAATTTTGTCAAGTAAAGGCGCTATCGCGCACGATTTAATATATTTTATAAAAATATATTGACTTTACATTTTGGAAATGCTAAAATATACTGTATAGTTATATATCCGTACACGGAGGAAACACAATATGAAACACACCGACGTAAAATTGCTTTTCACCAATCCCGATGCCTACCTTCAAAAGGAAGTGGTGCTTTGCGGCTGGGTAAGAACCGCTCGCGATTCGAAGACCATCTCCTTTATCGAGCTGAATGACGGCACGTGCCTGAAGAATATCCAGCTGATTGTGGAAAAGGAAAAACTCACCATCGACAAAGAGGCTATGGTGGTTGGCACCTCGCTTTGCGCGAAGGGCATTTTTATCCCCTCTGAAAAGAACGGCTATGAGGTAACGGTAACCGATATCAAGGTATTTGGCACCTGCCCTTCCGATTACCCCCTGCAGAAGAAGCGCCACACGCTGGAGTTTTTGCGCACCATTCCCCATCTGCGTCCCCGTGCCCGCTACTTTGAGGCAGTATTTGCCGTGCGCGACCAGCTGTCGCACGCCGTTCACAACTACTTCCACAAGAACGGCTATAAATACGTGCACGCGCCCATCATCACGGGTAGCGACTGTGAGGGTGCGGGCGAGATGTTCCGCGTGACCACGCAGAGCTGGCAGACCGAGCACAAGACCGAGGAGGAATATTACGCCGACGATTTCTTCGGCAAGAAAGCAGGTCTTACCGTTTCGGCTCAGCTTGAGGGCGAGATGGCGGCAATGGGTCTTGGACGCATCTACACCTTTGGTCCCACCTTCCGCGCCGAGCACAGCAACACCACCCGCCACGCCGCAGAATTCTGGCAGATCGAGCCTGAGGTCTGCTTTGCCGAGATCGACGACATCATCGAAATCGCAGAGGACTTTATCAAATCGATCATCAAGGACGTGATGGAACACTGCCCCGACGAGATCGACTTCTTCGACAGATGGGTTGAAAACGGGCTGAAGGAAAAGCTTTCTCACGTGGTCAACAGTGAGTTCGGTCGCATCGACTATACCGATGCAGTTGAAATTCTGAAGGGCTGCGGCAAGGAATTCAAGTTCCCTGTCGAATGGGGCTGCGACCTGCAGACCGAGCACGAGAAATATCTGACCGACGAATACTTCAAGAAGCCCGTGTTTGTTGTCAACTATCCCAAGGATATCAAGGCATTCTATATGAAGCAAAACGCCGACGGCAAAACCGTTGCCGCCACCGATCTGCTGGTACCCGGTATTGGCGAGATCATCGGCTGCAGCGAGCGCGAATGGGATTACGACAAGCTGGCAGATGCCATGACCCTGCGTGGCATGCCTCTTGAGGCTTACAAGGATTATCTGGATACCCGCAAGTACGGCAGCGTGCCGCACAGCGGCTTCGGACTTGGCTTTGACCGTATGATGATGTATCTGACGGGTGTACAGAACATTCGTGACACCCTGCTCTTCCCCAGAACGGTCGGAAGCCTGTAATCAACATTTGGAGGAATTATGAGCAAAATAATCGTTCCCGAGGGGTATCGCTCGGCACTGAACATTTACGATACCCAAAAAGCAATCGGAACGCTGAAGCGCACCTTTGAGGATAAGCTTTGTCTTGCCCTTAACTTAAAGCGCGTATCGGCTCCCCTTTTCGTGGACCCTGATTCGGGCATAAACGACGACCTCAGCGGTGTCGAGCGCCCCGTGGCGTTTGACATCAAGGAAAACGGTGCGAAGGCCGTAATCGTGCATTCGCTTGCCAAGTGGAAGCGTATGGCACTGCACACCTACAATTTCTCGGCAGGAGAGGGTCTTTACACCGATATGAACGCCATTCGCCGCGACGAGGAAATGGATAACCTGCATTCGATCTACACCGACCAGTGGGACTGGGAAAAGATCATCACGCGCGAGACCCGCACGGTAGATTACCTCAAAACCGTGGTCAAGTGCATCGTGGGCGCCATTTGCGAAACCTCGGATGTGCTGAAATGCTGCTATCCCCAGCTGAAGGTGGACCTTACCCGCGAGGTGACCTTTGTTACCTCGCAGGAGCTGGAGGACCTTTACCCCGATATGACCGGCAAGGAGCGTGAGAACGCCTTTGTCAAAAAGCACAAGACCGTTTTCATTATGCAGATTGGCCGCAAGCTGCGCTCGGGCAAGCCGCACGACAGCCGCGCGCCCGACTATGACGATTGGGATCTGAACGGCGACATTCTTTTCTGGAACGACGTGCTTGACTGCGCCTTTGAGATTTCCTCGATGGGTATTCGCGTGGATGCCGAATCGCTTGACCGACAGCTGACCGAATCAGGCAAGAACGAACGCCGCACGCTTCCCTTCCACCGTCTGCTGCTTGACAACAAGCTGCCTCTTACAATGGGTGGTGGTATCGGTCAATCCCGCCTTTCGATGCTGTTGCTTGGCAAGGCGCACATCGGTGAGGTGCAGGTTTCGCTGTGGGATGAGGAGACCATGCGCGTTTGCAAGGAAAAAGGCATCGTATTACTGTAAAATAAGCTGGAAAGCAAAGGAGACAGAAAAATGAACAGAACATATATCAAGGACCTTGGCGAGGGCGAGTGCCTCATTAAAGGTTATGTAGAAACCATCCGCGACAAAAAGATCATGTTTTTGGTCATCCGCGACGTAACCGGTGCGGTACAGGTAACCATTGAAAAGGACGTTTGCCCCGAGGTGTATGCCGAGGCTAAAAAGCTGACACAGCACAGCTTTGTTGCCATTAAGGGCAAGTGCGTATTCTCGACCTATGTCCGCAACGGCGGCAAGGAGATCTACCCCACTGAGCTGGAAATTATGAGCATTGCAGACGTGCTTCCCATCCAGAGCGACAGCGGTCAGGATCTGCGTATGGACTACCGTTGGATCGACCTGCGTGACGAGAAGAAGGTCTTTATGTTCAAGATTCAGACCGCGTTTGAAAAGTACGCTGTCGAATTCTTCAACCAGAACGGCTTTATCGAGATCCACACCCCCAAGATCACTGCCATCTCGAGCGAGGGCGGCAGCGAGGTGTTTGAGCTGAAGAACTACTTCGGTCAGAAGGCATATCTGACCCAGAGCCCCCAGCTTTACAAGCAGATGAGTATGATGGCGGGCTTTGACAAGACCTTTGAGATCGGCGAGTATTTCCGCGCCAATCCCAGCTTTACCAGCCGTCACGACACCGAGTTTACCGGCATTGACGTTGAGGTTTCCTTCATCGATTCGCATCACGACGTCATGGATATCGAGGAAGCACTGCTGAAGTATATCATCAACAACATCAAGCGCGAGTTCAACGACGAGTACAACAAGTACTTCGGTCGCGACATCATCGAGCTGAACAACAAGATCCCGCGCATCCCGCTTTACGAGGCATACCGCATCCTGAAGGAAGAGATGAACTATGAGGTTCCCCGCGCTCTGAAGGGCGACCTTGACCCCGACGGCGAAAAGCTGATCTGCCAGTACGTGAAGGAAAAGTACGACAGCGAATTCGTCTTTATCATCGACTTCCCTGCAAAGGCACGCGCCTTCTATTCGATGAAGAAGGAGGACGAGCCCGAGCTGACCAAGACCTATGACCTGCTTTACAAGGGCATCGAGATCACCAGCGGCGCACAGCGCGAGCACAGATACGACCAGCTGCGCCAGAACATTATCGAAAACGAGATCGACCCCGAGCATATGAAGGAGTATCTGGAGTTCTTCCGCTTTGGCGCTCCCACCCACGGCGGCTTTGGTCTTGGTATCACCAGAACCCTTGTCAAGCTGTTTGACCTGCCCAGCGTAAAGGACGTCACCTTCCTGTTCCGCGGCCCCAGCAGACTGACCCCGTAACACATTTTTTTGCAAAAACTCAGCGCCACGGTGCTGAGTTTTTGTAGCAATTCAGTAATTGGAAAGGCTTTACTATGAAAAACCTTTTTGTCAGGAATATCAAGGAATCCGCGGTCGGCAGCACGGTCGAGCTTTTCGCTTGGATCAAAGGTATCCGTGCAGGAAAGGCATACACCTTTCTTGACGTATGCGACTCGACAGGCGAGGTACAAGTCATTGTTGACAACGCAGGTGCGCCCGAGGGACTGACCCTTGAGCAATCGGTGCGCATTGTTGGCAAGGTTACCCCAAATCAACACACAGGCACCAATGAAATCACTGCTGACACGCTGGAGATCCTTGGCGATGTGACCGCAAAGCTGTTGCGCCCGAACCCCCGCAGTGATTTTGACCTGTTTGACAATAAATACGTCAACTTTGTGCAGGAAAACCGCCACCTCTTTATCCGTAACCCCAAGGCAATGGCGGCGCTTCGTGCGCGCGATCTTGTCAAGCGTGCGGTACACGCGTGGTTTGCCAAGAACGGCTTTACCGAGATCACTGCCCCCATTCTGACCCCCGTTTTGCTGTATACCGAGGACACGGGTATCCACGTCAACGTAAACGATCAGGATATTTTCCTGACACAGTGCGTGGCGTTTTACCTGGAAAGTGCGGTGCACGCCTTTGAAAAGGTCTATAACATCGGCCCCAGCTTCCGCGGCGCGGAAAGCGTTAGTCCAAGACATCTGACTGAGTATTGGCACGTGAAGGCTGAGCTTGCCTTCTGCAGCTTTGAGGAGATCTTCGGTGTTGTCGAGGATATGATTGCCTTTATTGCCGAGCAGGTCGCCCCGCAAAGCGAGGAGATCTGTCACGCGTTGGGGCTGGAGCCGACCTTTGCCGAGACCAAAAAGGCGCCCTTCCCGCGCATTACCTATCGCGATGCCATCCAGCTGTGCCGCAACAAGAACATTGACGTACAGTTCGGCAAAAGTCTGAACGGCGAGGCAGAGGCATTCCTGACCGAATACTTCAACGCGCCCGTATGGGTCACGCACAACGTCCGCTCGATCGAAGGATTCCCCTACAAGATCTGCGAATTTGACGAGGAGCTGACCTACACTGCCGATCTCATCGCGCCCGCAGGCGGTGGCGAGATTCTTGGCGTTGCCGACAAGATCACCGATTATGACGAGCTGACGCTCCGCCTTGCCGAAAAGGGCAAGGAAAACAACCCCGGCTATGAATGGTTCCGCGAGCTGCGCAACTACGGCACGGTGCCCCACTGCGGCATCGGTATGGGTCTGGAGCGTC
>JBGVCY010000118.1:0-4666 GCA_045119135.1 Eubacteriales bacterium
CCCCCGCGCCCGATCTTGTCATTGCCATTGATGCGCTTGCCGCGCGCTCGGTGGCGCGACTTGCTACCACGGTACAGCTGTCGGATAGCGGTATCCGCCCGGGCTCGGGCATCGGCAACGCGCGCCGCGCGCTGGATACCGAAAGCATCGGGGTGCCTGTAATGGCGCTGGGCGTACCCACGGTGGTCGATTCTTCAACGCTGGTGTTCGATGCCCTGCATCAGGCGGGCTTTGATGCGATCGACGGCGACCTGCATAAGGCACTGACCGAAGCGAAGCGCTTTTTTGTGTCGCCCAAGGAGATCGATCTGTTGGTTTCTTCGGTAGGAGTTCTGCTTGCCGAGTCGATTGAAAAGGCATTTACCGTAGAATGAAAAACACCGCCAAACGTGTACCGTTTGGCGGTGTTTTTGCTTATTTCAGGGTTTTGACGAATTTCTCAATACGGGCAAGTGCCTCGGTGATGTGCTTGATCGAATATGCGTACGAAATGCGGGCGAAGCCCTCGCCGCCGGCGCCGAAGGCAGTGCCGGGAACGATGGCACAGCGACCCTCGTACAACAGGCGCTGACAGAATTCATCGCTCGAAATGCCGAAGCCGCCGATGTAGGGGTAAATGTAGAAGGCGCCCTCGGGCTCGAACGCTTCGATGCCGATATCACGAAGTCCTTCGTGGATATAGCGACGTCTGCGGTCGTATTCCTCTGCCATCATCGCAATGTCATCGTCACCGTTCTTCAGTGCCTCGATGGCGGCAAATTGGCTGGTAGTAGGCGCACACATAATCGCGTATTGGTGAATTTTCAGCATCTGCTCGGTCAGGGGGGCGGGTGCTGCAATATAGCCCATACGCCAGCCCGTCATGGCATATGCCTTAGAAAAGCCACTGGCAAGAATGGTGCGCTCCCACATACCGTCAATAGCGGCGATCGAGGTGTGCTTTCTGCCGAAGGTCAGCTCAGCATAGATCTCATCCGACAGCACCACGATATTGGTGTCACGCAGTACGGCGGCGATCTCTTCCAGCTCCTCGCGTGTTAAGATTGCGCCCGTGGGGTTGTTCGGGTAGGGAAGCACCAGCATTTTGGTGCGGGGGGTAATGGCGGCACGCAGTGCCTCGGGAGTCAGCTTGAAGCGGTCCTCAAGCTTGGTCTCAATGATCACGGGAACGCCGCCTGCCATACGGGTGATCGGCTCGTAACAAACAAAGCACGGGGTGGGAATGATGACCTCATCTCCCGGCTCAATTACGGCGCGGATGGCAAGATCGATTGCCTCACTGCCGCCCACGGTGACAATGGTCTCCTCGGGGCGGTAGGAAAGGTCAAAGCGGCGCTTCAGATACGTGGCGATCTCCTGGCGCAGCTGGGGCATGCCCGAGTTCGAGGTGTAATAGGTTTTGCCACGCTGCAGGCTTTCAATGCCTGCCTCACGGATATGCCAGGGGGTGACGAAGTCGGGCTGACCTACGGTCAGAGCCACCACGTCCTTCATATCCTTGTTGTCAAGCAGATCGAAGAATTTGCGGATGCCCGATTTCTTCAGATCGACAACGGTGCGCGAAAGGACAGAGCTATAATCGATCATCAGTTGCAGTTTCCTCTCTCGTCAATGTCAACCACGCCGTAAACCACACCCTTGTCCTTGTATTTACGCAGTACAAAATGGGTGGCGGTGGAGATCACGTCCTCGATCGGAGCCAGCTTCTGCGCCACGAAATAGGCAACCTCTTTCATGGTCTTGCCCTCGATCAGCACGGCAAGGTCAAAGCCGCCCGACATCAGATAAAGGCTTTGTACCTCGGGATAGTTGTAGATATGCTCGGCAACGCGGTCAAAGCCACGGTCGCGCTGAGGGGTGATCTTGACCTCGATCAGCGCCGACACGTATTCGCGGTCGGTCTTATCCCAGTCGATCATGGTCTTATAGCCAAGAATCACACCGTCTTTTTCGTAATTTTCAATGATTCGCTTGATGTCGCCAACCTCTTTCTGACACATCACGGCAAGCTGCTCGTGCGTCAGGGTGGCATTGTCCTCTAACAGTTTCAAAATCTGATCCATAGTAATTCTCCTTTAATCGCGCTTGATCTTTTCCACGATGCTATCGTAGGTCAAGCCGTATTTATTTGCAATATCACGGGCATAGCTTTTGCCGTCAGGCTTCTGACGGGTAATGCGGAAGGAACGGCGTCCCTCGCCCTCGATGCCCGCTACCAGCGTGTCGATCGGCACGCCGCCCGCAGGTGCGGTGCGTGCGTTGATGCTGTCGATCTCGGCGGCGAGCTCGTGCAGGTGGGTCGAGAACAGGCAATGACAGCCCGCTCGCGAAAGCCCCGCCAGCACCTCGGCGGCGATATACGATGCCTCAAAGGATCCCGTCGAGGAAAGCGATTCGTCAAGCAGCACAAGGCTTTTGTCGGTGATGCTGTCAAAGATCTCGCCAAGTCGGGCGCATTCCTCGCCAAGGCGACCCTTGTCGATGGTATCCTCGGCTCCGGTGGGGAAGTGGGTGTAGATGCCGTCAACGGGGCTGATCGCCGCCGCAGCGGCAGGCACGGGCAGACCCAGCTGTGCCATCGCTACGCAAAGACCCACCGCGCAGGTAATCACCGATTTACCGCCGCGGTTGGGACCTGTCAGCACAAAGATCGCCGCCTTTTCGTCAAAGGCAAAGTCGTTGGTGACGATGGCATCGTCAACCTTCAGTGCAACGGCGGGATTATAGAGCGCGGTCGCGCGGAACACGCGCGCGTCGGGTTCCAAAATCTCGGGAACGGTAACGGTATTTCCTTTAATGGCGAGGGCGCGCAACAGATTGGTGCCCTTCAGAAGGAATTCAAATTCAGGCAAGAGCGAGAGCAGGAAATCGGTATTCTCCAGCACGTATTCGCGCACGATTTTTTTCCACGAGCGCAGCGATTGACGGTAGACCTCGTTGATGGCGGAGTTGAACGCCAGCGAGAGGGCGGTTTTCTGATTCTCGGTCTGCTTTTTGCCAAAGGGCGTCAGGCTCGCGATGCAGGTGTATTTGTCGTCACGCGTGCCGATGTGCAGGATTTTTTGCAGCGTGTCGCCCGAGCGGAATGCTTCGGGATTGATCGAAAGCACGCCCGCCTCGCGGGGACGGAGCTGGTTGTCGAGATTGACACCGATGGTTACGCTTTTGATCTCTCGTACGCGGTTGGTCAGCTCCGCAAGGCGCTCGTTCAGCTCGGCGTAATATTCGCTTTCCACCAGCTCGCGCACGTAAGCGGAAAGCTCGCGGAAGGCGGTGCTGCCGTACAGCTTTTTGTGCTTGCAGATGCCGTGATAGAGGATCTCGACGCTGGAGATATACAGCTCGATCTCGGTCATGCTGGAAAGGTAATCCTCGGTCTCGCCGCTGTCGCTTTGCAGGCGGCGCAGCTCCATGATGTCAAACAGCACGGGCATCAGCTTGGAGAAGGTGGCGGAAAGCTCGTCATTTGCAAGCAGGTCGCCAAACACCTCCTGTCGGTAACGGATGACCGCAGGGGATGCGGTGATAAAGGACGACAGGTCGGAGTTCTTGAGGGGAAGCACCTCGCAAAGCCCTAGCTCCTCTAATGTAAATTCATCGATGTGCGAAGCATCCTCGCCCTCGTAATGCGCGCGCTTGGTAGCGGCATCGGGGTACAGAAGACTGAATTCGCTGAAATCGGTTTGATTCATTTGGTTCCTCCTTCAATGGGGAATGTCAGCACACCGTGTGCTGTGGGGATGGCAAGCTCGCAAAAGCCGCACGCGGAAAGAATGCTTGCCGCGGCATCAAAATGCTGTGCTACACGGTCGGGTGCGTGCGCATCCGAACCGAGCGAGATCAGTTTGCCGCCGCACTGACGGTAAAGCGAAAGAATTTCGGGGGTCGGCATCGGGATGCCCGCGCGCGCAAGGGTGGAGACGTTCAGCTCCAGCGCGATGCCGCGCGTTATCATTTTTTGAAACAGGGCACACAGCTTTTCTCTAAACGGGGCAAAATCCATATCCCGTCCCGCGCGGCGCAGGTAGCGGTGCATATAGGTCAAATGTGTCAGCACGTGGATACCGTCGAAATCGCACAGCGCCATGCTTTCGTCAAGCACGCGGTTAAAGTACGCGGCGACCTTGTCATCGGGCATTTGGGAAAAGTCAAAATAGAAAAAGTCTTTTTCGTTTGCAAGATTGTGCAGGGAGCCCAGCACAATGTCGTAAGGGTAGCGTTCCAGCAGGGCGCGTGCCTCGGTGGGATATTGCGTGGGCTGACCCAGCTCCAGCCCGAACAGGACCGTCAGCTTGTCAGCATATGCTTGCTTGGCTTCGGCTACGGCGGCGAACACGGCTTCCTTGTCCAGCACGGCATAAAGCCCCTCGATTTCACCATTGATGTCGCAATGATCGGTGATGGCAAGATGGGAAAGTCCCTTTTCGATCGCCGCTTCGCAAAGTGCGGCTACCGTGGATTCGGGTCTGCCGTCGAAGGAAAAGTGCGAGTGCGTGTGCATATCCGCGCGCATACGAAAACACCTCAAAAAACTAAAGATACATATAGTATAGCACAAAGCGTGTCGAAAAGCAAATATTTTTTCAAAAGAGCATTCTATTGCTTGCAAAGGGCGGTAAAGTATGGTAAAATACAGAAAAAGAAAGGGGTGACGGTATGCCAAAAG